>JAZKDS010000341.1:0-20863 GCA_040387455.1 Bacteroidota bacterium | reverse complement strand
AGCCGAGGGGCAGCTGCCTTGCCCCCTAACGGTTGTAATCATTACCGGTATATTAGTATCGGGCAGTACCGCAAGGTTTTGATAGGGTGTTGTACCACCGGCTTCTTTTAGCAGGAATGCAAAGCCATCGGTATAATCACAAGCGTTTTGCTGCAGGTTTTGCACATATTCTTCCGAAGAAAAAATATAATTGAAATTAATAACATTACTCAGTGGCACAAAATCAAACTCCAGTACTGTAGCGTTAAATGTTTCGGTCATGCCTAAGGCATTTTCCAGGTCGGCATCACCAGGCCAGTTCCCCGGACCTTCACCAAGCAGCAGCGTATTGGGTCCTTCGGCCGATTTTGCCACACCTGTAGAAAGTATAACCCCATTTTGAAAAGGAAACGATGTACCGGCCCCATCAAAATAACCATAGCCAAGCCCTGCAGGATTTGCCCACCCGGAAACAGATACATTGCTTATTTGCGTACAGGTGCCACCCACAAGCTGCTGTACAAGCTGCTGTGGGGTTTGGGCATCATCTATAGAAATATATTGTGCGTGGGCTGTTAGTGTAAACAATACGGCCGCAAATAACGACTGAAGTAACTTCATACACTAACAAATGTAACTATAAATCCCTCTTTTTCAAAATCCTATAAGACATGAACATAAAAAATCCTGTCCAGAAAAGAGATATGGCTACATGGTACCAATGTATATAGTAATCTTTATTAAACATTGGGTTGTTTTCATCTATTTGCTGACCTAAAGATTTAATGGCTTTAAAGCGTGTAAATGGCTCCACAATCAGGTTACTGAATGACTCTAAAGGAAAGAAGCCCATAAAAGTATCAATACCAGTGCTTTCTGCCTCTCCTCTAAAAACAGTATTCCATACAACTCCCATTATAATTTTTTCAATTATAAACCACAGGAATATAAATCCAAGCGCAAAGGCCGATCGTTTGATAAATATACCTGCAAAAAGACAAAATGAAAAGAAGCCCAACAGGTTAAGGAAATAGCCCAGCATAAAGCTCATTTCTGAAAACACAATAGACAATTCATTATAGGCCGAAAAACTATAACCCAGTATAAGAGTCATTATAAATACAAAAGCTGTTGAACCCAAGGCAAACAATACTACTGTATATACTTTAGATTTGACAAACTCTTCTTTGCTAAGCCCATCAATAAGGTTTTGCTTTAAGGTACCATAACTGTACTCATTAGCCATCATGCTTACAATAATTACAGCAAGGAATAACTTGAGCCATACCGCCACAAAACTATTAAAGTGCCATATGTATGGAAAGTTAAATATACCCTGGTCTGCCAGTTTAAAGTGCAGGCCTAAAAAATCTACCTCTATTGAGGCGATAAGGGCTATAAAAGACAGGATAACAAAATAAGATATGATAAGAACGCGGCTGGCCTTATTTTGCCATATTTTTTGAAGTTCTATGCTAAGTAATCGTTTCATGGTGTTTAGTTTTCCGGTTGGTTTGAGGTTAATTGAAGGAATTGCTCTTCCAGGCTGTGTTTGCGTTTAACAAGGTAGCTAAGCGCTATGCCGTTATTAAACAGGTAACGGTTAAGCTCGGCCGGCTCCAGCGGGGCAACAGGGTATGCAATAAGGCGGCCCTCATGCTCTTCTATAGATCCTATTGCAGGGTTTTGGGCCAGGATGTTTTTAAGTTGTGCATTGTCATTGGCCTGTACTTCAAAAAAGCCGTCGCTATTTATCATGCCGGTTACCGTACCGGTATATAAAACCACACCTTTGCGAAGCACCACCACGTGGCTGCACACCTTCTCTACCTCATCAAGCAAGTGCGATGCTAAAAGTATTGTTGTACCTGTAGCGGCAATATCTCTAATAATGTCCCTTATCTGGCGTATGCCCTGTGGATCTAGCCCGTTTGTAGGCTCATCAAGTATAAGTATTTCGGGGTCGTTAAGTAGTGCGCTTGCAATAGCAAGGCGCTGTTTCATACCTAACGAAAAGGTGCGGAACTTGCTGTCCTTACGTTCCCAAAGGCCTACAAGTGTAAGTTTTTCTTCAATTTTTTGCAGTGATGCGCCTTTTATTTTACAAACCAGCTTAAGGTTATCGTAAGCCGTCATGTACGGGTAAAAGTTAGGGCGCTCTATAATGGCTCCTACTTTTTTAAGGGCTTCGTGGGTTTCGGCTTTACCGCCAAACCAGCTGTAGGTGCCACTGGTTCTGTTTACTACATTAAGCACTATGCCCAGCGTGGTGCTCTTGCCACTGCCGTTAGGGCCTAAAATGCCATATACATTGCCCTTTTTTATTTCGAATGAAACGTTGTTTACAGCATGCACTTTGCCAAACTTTTTGTGCAGGCCGCTGATGGTAAGGATGGTTTCCACAATAATTGTTGTATTGGTTGATGTAAGGTTAGACGACACCAATACCTTTTTGTTACCAAGAATGTTTAAAGTTTAATTATACGGCACAATATCGGGCTTACCTACCTGAAAATCAGGGAGTATAAAATCGTTATTTTGAACCGAATTAATTTTAATTATGTTGTACCCATTATCTGGTATACTTGGATAATATGCCAGCGATAACTGAAAACTGTTAAATACAAGGTAATCGTTATAAAACAATACCCCTACCCCAATTTTTGAGTATAGTTTACTTTGATACAGGTTATGGTCTTCATCGCCAATAACGCCGAGCGTTACATTTGCAAACGGGTTTACACGGAAACCCCACAAATTCCAAGGAGAATAGGTTTGCGTTTGCAGGTTTAATATTGCCTTTTTAGTACCCACAAGCGTTCGGCTCTCAAAACCGGGTATGCCGGCGGCACCGTTAATATTAACCTGGTCGGTATAAATGCGCATGCGGTTATCGCCCATAACAATTACCGGATTTATAAAATGACGGTAACGCCAGCGGCCCAGTGTTTTTATATTGGTAAAATAAAGCCCCTCAAGCCGCAGCGTTGTCTGGTCTGTCCTTTCTTTAGAATAAAAGCTGCCCACTTGTATGTTTGCGCTAAAATAGCCCCACTTGTAGTAGTTACCCCAGGCATACCGCGCGCCAAGATACAGCCGGTCTTCTCCGTTTTTGCTTTGCACCCCACCGGTTATAGAGTATACTTTACCTATGGGTATATCTTCTACAATATCATAATTAAACAAAAATTTATCCTGTACGAATTTACGCGAGGTTAAACCTATGCTGGCCATATAAAAATGTTCGTTGCTATAAAAGCCAATAGAGTCGTACTCAAAAGTTGGGGTGTCTTTATACATACGCTTATAATAGCGTGCTGTAGTAACCAGGCGGGTAGTACGCTCTTCTTCGGTATCGCCTTTATAAATTTTGAAGGCATAACCACCCCAAAAATCCTGAGCATCACTCCGGAAATTTTGCCAGTTCCAATCCTGCTGGGCATTGGGCAGGCTATCGCGTTCAAAACGCGACTCATAATAGGCCCCACCGGCCCAACGTGTATAAGCAGAGAAAAACTTACGATCGAGCCCCACGCTTTTAAGGGAATTATAGGATTCCCATATTTGGTAATTTACCGTTGCGTTTATGTAGCTGTTAAAAATATTGGGTACGGTATAGCGTGCCAGGTAACTGGTTTCGCCGGTATCAAAGCGTTTATCAAAATCATTTTCAAACTGGTGCCCCAAGCCAAAGAAGTTTCGTTCAATAACTCTTATTGAAGTACCTGAACCTGAGGCCGACCCGTTAGGGATAAGGCTCCAGGAATCGAGCACGCGTATGTAAAGATCTACCGAATCTCGGCTGGCTTCTACTGCCACAGGCCTTATGGCTACACGCCGCACATAGCGCTGCGACCTTATTAAACGCTCTGAATCGAGCACTAAAAGAGAATCGAGCGGCTGCCCGCGCCTAAAGAGCAAGAGGTTGCGAATGGTCATTTCTTTGGTTTTGAGGTGCACACGGTTGCCGGTGCGCTGCACCCAGTTGCCGGGCATTTGTGTGGTGTCGTTTACGCTATACCCAAACGGGTCGAGGGTTTGTATAACTACCTTACGCACAATTTTACCTGCATATTTTTTGTAGGTAACCTGCATTTCAGGAGAACGCTGTTCTATTTGTTTACGTTTGTTTGTAGCCTCTTTTGCTTTTACCGGCCTAAATATAAGCTTGTGTAAAAACTTGGTAAAACCACGGCGCTTGCTGTAGTCTTCCAGCTTTTTGTACATCTGGTCGTGTTTAACCTTTACAGTATCGGGTTGTTTGGTTTTTAGGGTATCCTGGGCATGCGCGGGAGCAATGGCTAAAAATGCCAGCAGTAAAAGCAGCCTGTAATATAGTGCCATTGAAATGCCCTGTTAAATTAAGTGCGAAAATTAGGCAATAATAGCTTAACAAAAACTTAAAGACACCCAGCGGCCACGCTATTTATCATACATTTAACAGCATTAGCAAGCATTAGATTTCTAAGAAAGGATAAGGCATAAAAAAAGCCCTGGAAAAGGGCTCTAAAATTATTTTTCTACATACACCAAACAGGCTTGCAGTTCGGGTTTGGACTTTGTAAAAGTATACAGCCAGTCGATAAGCTGTTCAAGCTCATAAGGAAGAAGGACTTTGATGGCCTTTTCAACCTCTTTACAAAAAAGTGACGCATCGAAACTCACAGTTTCTAACACTTTTTTTGTATAACCAAACATAGATGCCGGCATAAGACTAGGTAAATTAAGTTAGTAAGGATAATAAGAACGAATATGCAAATTTATACAAATATTTCGATTGCGTAAAAAAATATTCATAAATTTTATTGTGTTAAATTTAGTATAATGCAATTATTTAACACAATTTTAATCTTTGTATGCACGCAGCATTTCTCGTTTACCGGGTGGGCCGGGTAGCTTTTTAGTTGTAAAACCCGCAGCAATCATGGCTTTTTTAATAACTGTTCTGCATGCATAGGTTACTAAAATACCATTGGGCTTCAGGGCGCTATACATCTTTTTAAATATGTCTTCGCTCCATAATTCGGGCTGTGTAGGGTATCCAAAAGCGTCAAAATAGATTAAATCAAATTTTTCTGAATCGTTAATATCCTCAAAACGCTGCCGGCGTTTATTTAACACAAAATTATCAGCCAGGTTAACGTCTTTACCCCAATTACTGCTGTGCATTGCCGCAAAAACACCGGTATGCTGCTCTGCCTGCAATTGAGTTACATAATTAAGCTGTACAGATTCTTCCTGAGGTACGGGATAGGCCTCTACCCCTGTATAGTGTATGTGCTGGTTATTTTTTTGAGATTCTAAAAAGGTAATGAAGGCATTAAGGCCGGTGCCAAAACCAATTTCGAGTATAGAAACCGGTTTGCCCTCTGTAAGGTCGAGCCCATTTTGTATAAACACATGGCGGGCCTCTTGTATGGCGCCGAATTTAGAATGATAGGTTTCATTTAACTCCGGCATAAATATGGTTACAGAGCCGTCTTTGGTAGTAATAATCTCCCTTTTCAAGATTTGAAGTAATACTTAATTATAAAAACAGCCACAACTATTAAAGCTATGAACAGGGTAGCAACAAAAGAATTTAGTACTGAATATTCATCATCCAAAAGCTCACTAAAGGATTTACTTTTCCTTAAAAAAAGCCACCTGATTGATGCCCCCGGATAATACAGGAGAACATTTATAATAGCCTCAAAAATAAATTCAGCAATAAACTCTGCCATATTACTACTTAATGTAAAGTTTTTTGATACGCGGTATAGGCCCTTCGCACTTACCTTCATGGCACTTAATGCAGGCTGTAACACCTTCATTAAAATGCTTTTGGGCATTAAAAGGATCACTATAAATTTGTTGCTGTGCCTTTATAAATTTAGCTGCCTGCTGTTTAAAAAAAGCGTCGTTCTCGCTTTGATCGGTCATGGCGGCAGAGTGTATTTTTATAATATGCTCCGGAAAATCGCCCACGGGCTCGCCATTTATAATACGCTCTTTAAGCTGTAGGTTTTCGGCATACATTTGTTCCATAAGCGCTGCCATCTCGCTCATTTCATACATTTCAAATTCTTTTTTGGCAGGCTTGGCACACGCAGCAGAATCTTTTACCGCAGCTTTGGGCTGGGCTTTTACTATCTCTTCCTTTTTTTGGCATGAAGCAAAAAGCAGCGCTGCCGCTGCCATTATATAAAATATCTTCATTATTTGCTAATAAGTACACCATCGGCTAAAAATCCGTAGGTGGTTTCAGGTTCTGTAATTTTTGCTATTTCGGCTTCGCTTTTGCCACCATCTTTAGCATAATGCCTAAGTTGAGATACACTTATTTCGCTTACAAATGCCTTACCGCTCACTATAGCCTGCTGGCCATCGGCGTTAAGCGGTACAAAAAAAGCATAGTCTTTAAACTTAACAAATGATTCTTTACCCCCAGGAAGCTCAAGGCTCATCCAGCAGCCTTTCTTTTTGCACACCTCATTAATTTTTGTGCTAAACTTTACATTAATAGTATCGCCTGCTTTTAACGAGGCATACTTTTTAAGCATTTGGTCTTTACTCAGTGCCTTATCTGCTGTAATCTTATCGCCAAAAGAAGCGTAGTCGTTAGCTGTTACCGGTTTTAAATCGGCATCTTTACGCGGGGTTGGCAGTACCTCTACTTTTGCAGCCGTTGCCGGAGCCTCAGCTTTAATCTCATTGGTTTCGGCCGGTGCAGCCTCAGCGCCACCGTGTATGGTATCGGTATTGATTTGTATGGTATCTTTAGGGCCTTCTATAACCGTATTTTCGGTCTTAACTTCGGTTTCGTTTTTTTTGCATGAAGCAAGTGCAAGCAGCGCTGCACACAGTATAATTGACTTTTTCATTTTATAACGAAAATTAAATTTTATGTGACAAATTTATGCAGAAACTTTATTTAACGCAACGTAACAACGTTATTTATACTACTTTATTTCAGTATCTTAATTTTTAGGGCGGCACATTTTAAGCATAAAAAGCCCTTTTAGATGTTTTTTTAGTAAATTTGCAATAACACGACTAACTTAACACCCAACTGCATCATAATGAGCGAAAACAAAACACAGGCCTTTGAAATACAAAAAGCCTCCGAATCTAAAATAGCATCTGTTGACTTTGAAAACCTGCCTTTTGGTAATGTTTTTACAGACCATATGCTATATTGCGATTATAAGGATGGCGCATGGGGCACCCCTGTTATTTGTCCTTATGGCCCTATCCCTATGGATCCTTCATCGAGGGTTTTTCATTACGGGCAGGCTATTTTTGAAGGCATGAAAGCTTATAAAGATGAGCAAGATGATATATGGCTTTTCCGCCCTGACGAAAACTTTATCCGCTTTAACAAGTCGGCCACCAGGCTGGCCATGCCCGAAGTACCCGAAGAAGTTTTTATTGAAGGCCTAAAGCAACTGATACATATTGATAAAGAGTGGGTAAAAAAAGGTAAAGGCAACTCTTTATATCTTCGCCCGTTTATGATAGCCACAGGCCACGGTGTCATTGCTGCACCAAGTGCACAGTACCGTTTTATGGTTATACTAAGCCCTGCCAAGTCTTACTACCAGGGTGAAGTAAAGGTACTTATTGCAGAGCACTTTAGCCGTGCTGCAAACGGTGGCATAGGCGCTGCAAAGGCTGCCGGCAACTATAGCGCACAGTTTTACCCAACCCGCCTGGCTAACGAAAAAGGTTACCAGCAGGTTATATGGACGGATGATGCCACCCACACTAAACTGGAGGAAGCCGGTACCATGAATGTTTTCTTTAAAATAAACGATACCCTGTATACCGCCCCTACCAGCGAGCGTATACTGGACGGTGTTACCCGCAAGAGTATTATTGACCTTGCAAAACGCGAAAATATTAAGGTTGAAGTACGCCCTGTACTGGTAGAAGAATTAATTAATGCTGCCAAAGACGGATCGCTACAGGAAATATTTGGTGCAGGTACTGCCGCAGTGGTTAACCCTATTACAGGTTTTAGCTACCAGGACACCTATTATGAACTGCCCAAGCAGGAAGCCCCGCTATCTTTAGAAATAAAAGAGAAACTTACTAACATACAACATAAACTTGCCGAAGACACTTTTGGGTGGACGGTGAAGATATAGTTTAAAGTAATCAGACAGCAGACAACTGTCATAAGTTTACAGTTACTATACGACAAAAATAATCAATACAAAAACCCGCAGCATTGCTGTGGGTTTTTGATTTTATGGGGTATGCATATCCAAAATTTCTAAATTTCCAAAACATGTAACTCAGAAATATGCTTTACCTTTGGGTTATCAAATACACTTATTATGGTTTATAAATTTAGGGCTATACTGGATGCCGAGGAAGATATTTTTAGGGATATCGCTATACTTGAGGAAGATACGCTGGAAGACCTGCACAATGCACTTGTTAATGCCTTTGGTTTTGACGGGCTTGAGCCGGGTTCTTTTTTTACGTGCGATGATGAATGGACACAGGGTGCCGAAATTCCGCTTTTTGATACGGGCGATGTACCGGGCGAAATGCAAACCATGGCAGACTATACGCTTAACGACTTACTGAACAGGGAAGACAATAAGATTATATATGTATATGACTTTTTAAATATGTGGACGTTTTTTGTAGAGCTTGCCGCTATAGAAGAGCCTGAAAGTGGCGTGAGCTACCCCGACTTGCTTTTCTCTCACGGCGAAATGCCGGCTAACGCACCAGAGCATGCCTTTGGGGCCGATGGTAGTGATGATGACCTGTATGGCGAATTTGATGATGATTATGATGATGAAGACCTTGATATGTTTAATGATGACAACATTGAGGATTTTGGCATGGAAGACCATAATTGGAATTAAAAAAAGTGGCAAAGCCGCAAAGAGGCAAAGTGACAAAGTCAGTTTAGCTTCATTATATTAACCAGTAATCAACAAACATATGTAGTAAAGACTTTGCCTCTTTGCTACTTTGCAACTTTATAGATGATAAACCTATTCAATACCCAAATCGATACCCTATCGGTACACCGTGTGGGCAACAAGAGCCGTAACGAGGCCATTTTTATATCTGAAACCCCATACAGCATTAGCGATGAAATATTGCCACTGCTTAAGGAGTACTTTTTTAAGCCATTCAGGGATAAAGAAGAGAATTACTTTCAGTTTGCACATGATGTGCATTTAGACTACCACGACATGTATAACTATGCTACCGAGATTTTTACTAATCCGGGCAGTGCGCATGAGGTTTCTAAAAAAATAACCAAGCACCTGTTTGAGCAGTCTAACCACCCACACATTAAAAACGGCGAGGTATATGTGGCCTATCTTACTAACCTGAGCATAGACAACAACCCCGTAGATGCACTTGCTATATTTAAAAGTGAGATTAAGACTGACTTTCTTCAGTTTGAAGAAAAAGGCAGCAATCTTGAAATAATGCTACAACAGGGTATTAACCTTAACAAGCTTGACAAAGGCTGTATTATTTTTAACTACAAAAAAGAAGACGGCTACAAAATACTTACCATAGACCACAACCGCTATGATGCCCGCTACTGGCTGGAGCATTTCTTATCTGTTGATGCGTTTCAGGATGAGAACTTCATGACTAAAAAATACATGAAGTTTGTACAGGATTTTGCTAAAGACGTTGTGCTTCCGGCAGAAGATAAAAAAGAAGAGGTTATGTTTATGAACCGCTCTGTTAACTACTTTGCCAAGAACGATGAGTTTGAAGAAACGGCGTTTTTAAATGAAGTACTCGACAATCCTGACCTTATACCTGAATTTAAGAACTACAAGGTAGAAAAAGCACCAAAATACAGCATTGAAGATGTTACCTCTTTCCCTATTGCAAATGCTGCGGTTAGTGATGCGCGTAAGAAGATTAAAAATGTAATTAACCTGGACACTAACATACAAATTAAGCTGGACTTTGTAAACCCTGAAAGTGCTGAGAAGTTTGTAGAAAAAGGCTGGGACGAAGAAAAACAAATGTATTATTACCTTGTTTACTTTAATAAAGAACAAAAAAGCTAAAGCAAAACCGATACCCAAAAAGCCTCCACATCGGGGGCTTTTTTTTATATCCTGAAATTGCATAATACCCACAAAAACCACGTTAAAGTAATAATTTACCGATTTTTACGTTAATATATTGCTTACAATCAACAAATCCAAACAAACCCATTATGAAAAATGCGTTGATATTAAGCGCCCTGGCTATTACCTCTTATGCGGGCGCACAGCAAAAAGATACCGGGGTAACAGATGCAGGACTATTTACGGAAAGCGCCTATACCAATCAGGTATTTATTCCGGGTAATAAAACAACTATACTGCCCTATGATGATCAGGACGGCACAACAGGCTTTAGGATACGCAATATAGATGTGGGCTTAGGAGGTTTTTCATTTAAAAAAGGCTCATCTGAAGGCGGAGGTATAACCTTTACTGCCGATCTTGTTGCTAATTATAATAAAAACCTTTTCCTTGCCGGTTTCCTTACAGGGTCTGAAATTGGCGTGGTAGGTGATTCTGACTATAATTTTAATGAATTTAAGCTGCAATATGGCCGCGAAATTATAAGCGCCGGATGGTTTACCACCGATGCTTTTATAGGCACAGGCTACTATACCCAGCATAGCGATACGGATGAGGTTTTGAGCGATAATACCATCTCCTTCCCTATAAGCCTGTATGCTAAATTTCATTTTGGCAAAAGCTTTGGGATGGCCCTTAACCCTAACTACAGCTTTAATTCGGTCAATAATAACTTTTCAGCAAACTTGTTATTTTTCTTTAACTTTAACTGATACCCAATCAAAAAGAATATTGGAGGCAGCTTAGGCTGCCTTTTTTAATTATAACATAATGCGGATAGATTATATTTGCTATAAAACTTATTACATGGATACCGCACTGCACAACCTTATTACCCATAAAGCTTTTGAAGACCGGCAACACGGTTTAAAGGCGCGCTTTTCTGTCAACCATATAGATTATGCTTACAAGTATAACGAGGGCGCTGTGCCCTCAATAACGGTTTGGATGAACCATGGCAATATACCGGCCACCATTACCATACATGAAGACGGCAGGCTTGATTATAGCTATTTCCATAATGGGATGCCCAGAAAAGCCAACTTTATAAATTGTACCGGTCAGGATTTCCAGGAAATGATTACGTTTGCCACCACCTACCTTAAAGACGGCAGCAATACCGTTACCGAAACGCAATGGTTTGAAAAGCTTAAAAAAGCTTAATTTATTTTTTGGAAGATTAGTGTAAGCCGGATGTTTCTCATGGCATTTATCTGATAATCGTAATAGTCTTTCTTTATTATACATTTAAGCGTTGTGCTGCTGATAATTTCAACGGACTGTACCACGCCAAACTCACGGTAGTAATCTGTATCTATGTCACCAATAAATGTAATTTCATCTGTAGCGTAAGAATATTGGTAATTTACGCCCCATGCCGCATGAGCATAAGCCACATGAAACGATTCCATATCATCCGGAATATTGGGGTGCGGTATATGAAAATTCATTGACTTGTAACCATTGGTGCGTTCTTCTAAAAAAATATCCCCGGGCATATGGTGGAAATTTTCTATTTCGGCCATCAGGTCAGTATGTGCAGTGCCATTATCATCAAGGTCTACAGCTATGTCAGATTCTGCCACCGTAACAGTATAATAGCCTGCATAGGGAGAAATAGCCGCGACATCATTACTGTCATCGTTATTACAGGAAGTTATACAAAATGAAATCGCAATTAAAAGAAGTGTAAAGGTATTTTTCATAAGGATTTGGCTTGTAATTATATCACTACAAAATGTATGCCTATAACAAAAAAGCCTCCGCAATGCGGAGGCTTTTTTTATAGCTAAATCTAAAAGTCTTAGAATTTATAACGTTTCCTGTCAGTTTCTGTAAGGTAAATTTTTCTAACCCTAAGGCTCTTAGGTGTTACCTCTACATACTCATCTTTCTGGATGTACTCTAAAGCTTCTTCCAGAGAGAAAATAATTGGAGGGATAATCCTTGCCTTTTCATCATTTCCTGAAGAACGTACGTTAGATTGTTTTTTCATCTTAGTTACGTTTACAGTCATATCATCGCTACGGCTGTTTTCTCCAATAACCTGACCTTCATAAATTTCGTCGTTAGCATTAACAAAGAATTTACCACGATCCTGAAGTTTATCAATAGAGTAAGGAATAGCTTTACCGTTCTCCATAGAGATAAGTGAGCCATTGTTACGTCCGGGTATTTCGCCTTTGTAAGGCTCATAACCAATGTAACGGTGTGCCATGATAGCCTCACCCGCTGTAGCGGTAAGCAACTGGTTCCTTAAACCTATAATACCACGAGATGGTATGTTGAATTTAACAATCATACGCTCGCCTTTAGCTTCCATAGAAAGTAACTCTCCTTTACGGATGGTAACAAACTCTACAGCACGGCCCGAAAGGTTTTCCGGTAAGTCGATGGTTAGTTCTTCGATAGGCTCAGATTTTTTACCATCAATTTCTTTGATGATAACCTGAGGCTGACCAATTTGAAGCTCATAACCTTCTCTTCTCATGGTTTCGATAAGAACAGATAAGTGAAGTACACCACGGCCAAAAACCATAAATTTATCAGCTGAATCCGTTTCACCAAGCTTCATAGCAAGGTTTTTTTCTAATTCTTTTGTTAAACGGTCTCTAATGTGGCGTGAAGTTACAAATTTACCTTCTTTACCAAAGAATGGCGAATCGTTGATGGTAAACAACATACTCATTGTTGGCTCATCAATAGCGATAGACTGTAATGCTTCAGGATTTTCGAAGTCAGCGATAGTATCGCCAATTTCAAAACCTTCAACACCAATAATCGCACAAATATCTCCGGCTATAACTTCCTGTACTTTTTTACGGCCAAGGCCTTCAAAAGTGTGAAGTTCTTTAATTCTTGATTTTGTTATTGTACCATCTCTTTTTACAAGAGAGATAGGCATGCCTTCTTTTAAAACACCTCTTTCTAAACGACCAATTGCGATACGGCCTGTAAACGCAGAAAAGTCAAGAGATGTAATAAGCATTTGAGGTGTACCTTCAGATACTTTAGGAGCCGGTACATTTTTAATTACCATATCCAGTAAAGGCTCTATACTGTCGGTTTGGTTCCTGAAATCGTCAGACATCCAGTTGTTTTTAGCAGAACCGTAAACCGTTGGAAAATCCAATTGCTCTTCGGTTGCACCTAATTCAAACATCAGGTCAAAAACTTTTTCGTGCACCTCTTCAGGAGTACAGTTTTCTTTATCTACTTTATTGATAACCACACAAGGCTTAAGGCCAAGGTCAAGGGCTTTTTGAAGTACAAAACGCGTTTGTGGCATTGGGCCTTCAAAAGCATCTACCAAAAGGCAAACACCATCGGCCATGTTTAGCACACGCTCTACCTCACCACCAAAGTCGGCGTGACCCGGGGTATCAATAATGTTGATTTTTGTACCTTTATATACAACAGAAACATTTTTAGAGGTAATGGTAATACCACGCTCTCTCTCAAGGTCATTGTTATCTAATATAAGGTCGCCGGTGTTCTCGTTTTCACGGAATAATTGGCAATGGTACATGATTTTGTCAACCAGTGTAGTCTTACCGTGGTCAACGTGAGCAATAATCGCAATGTTTCTAATATCTGCCATCAGTCTTTTTTTGAAGGTGCAAAGGTACACATTATTTTGACAAAAAAAACTTTAATTATGAGGCGTTTACGCTATTTGATGTAATGATAATGGCTGAGCAATGGTTTCGTAATTATTTTAGCACAAAACACTAATTATTTTTCGGCATTCTTTTAAACGCCTTTTTTATTCGACAGGCAAAAAGTTAAAGTATTTGTAATTTATCGTTTTTACAATTTTGCAAAACCACAGATTTAAAATAATAATTATCTTACCCTCTAAAATTCGGTTTTACAGCATTTTACACCGGTCTAACCAGCTTTAGATATACATAAACAAATCGTTTTAAAACCAAGTAAAAAAGCAAAACACTAACAACAAAGCATTATGGCTAAAACCATTAGTAGTTTCTTAAACTAATATTCAATATATTTGTTTAAGCAAAACGCCAAAATAGATGAACAATCAAAAAAAGCTGTTTACCATTAAAGACCTTGAAAATCTATCGGGCATAAAGGCGCATACCATCCGCATTTGGGAAAAGCGGTACAGCATACTATCGCCACTGCGCAACGATAATAATATAAGAACGTATGACACCCATGCGCTTCAAAAGCTGCTGAACATAAAAACGCTAAACTCTTTTGGCTACAAAATAAGCACAATTGCTAATCTTGCTGAAGAAAAAATTCCGGTTTTAGTACGTGAAATTCTGTCTAACAAAACACTCAACAGTCACGTTATAAGTAACTTTAAGCTGGCCATGATGAATTTTGATGTGCCACTTTTTTTTAGCACCTACAACACATTACTGGCCGAAAAATCTTTTAGGGATATTGTTTACGATTGTTTTATACCACTGCTTGAAGAAGTAGGCGAATTGTGGCAAACCGAGACTATAACCCCCATACACGAGCACTTTATAAGCCAGCTTGTAAAACAAAAGATTATAAGCAATATAGAAAAGCTGCAGGCAGAGCCACCGGTAAAGACCGACAGGATATTTGTGCTGTACCTGCCACAGGGTGAAGTGCACGATATATGCCTGATGCTGCTTAATTATGAACTTATTTTAAACGGCTACCAAACCATATACCTGGGCACCAATGTACCCATGGAAAGCCTTAAACAAATTAAGGATTATTTTGACAACATAGCGTTTGTAACGTGTTTTACCCTATACCCGCATGTAGATGAGGTTAATAAGTATATAGAACATTTTAAAGAAGAAATATTAAATGACGAAAGCAGCTCATTATACACTTTTGGCAGAAACAGCGCCCATATAAGCACCCTTCCGGGTGATGAGCGGATAAAAAAATACGATACTGTAAGGGAGTTTTCTGAAGCATTATAACACAACATACATGATAAAGGATATAAAAATTATTGGTTCGGGGTTTTCGTCGCTGGCAGCGGCCTGCTACCTTGCGCAGCAGGGCCACAAGGTTGCCGTGTACGAAAAAAACCAACATATAGGCGGGCGGGCAAGGCAGCTTAAAAAAGACGGCTTTACCTTTGATATGGGCCCCACCTGGTACTGGATGCCCGATGTGTTTGAACGATTTTTTGCCGATTTTAACCAAACCCCTTCTGATTTTTACAGCCTTATAAAACTATCTCCTGCCTACAGGGTATATTTTGACAAAGCAGATTTTGTTGATATTGCCGATAATCCGCAGGATATAGCCCATACTTTTGAAGCTATTGAAAAAGGCAGCGGTGCAATACTGAAAGATTTTTTAGACGAGGCCCGCAGCAATTATGACATAGCCATAAAAGACCTGGTATACCGCCCCGGAGCCTCTCCGCTGGAGCTGGTTACACCACAAACCATGACCCGCTTAGGGCAGTTTTTGGGCAACATTAGCAAAGACGTACGCAAGCGGTTTAAAAATAAAAAACTGGTACAGATACTGGAGTTTCCGGTACTGTTTCTTGGCGCAAAGCCCAGCGATACGCCATCGTTTTACAGCTTTATGAACCATGCCGATTTTGGCCTGGGCACATGGCACCCTAAAAACGGTATGTATAGCGTTGTGGAAGGCATGGCACAACTGGCCGAAAAGATGGGTGTAAAAATATATACCGATGCCCAGGTAACTAAAATTAACGTGGCCGAGGGCGAAGTAACATCGCTTACCATAAATGGTAAAGTAATGCCGGCCGATATTGTGGTATGCGGTGCCGATTACCACCATGGCGAATCGTTACTGGACGAAAATAACCGCAAATACTCAGAAAAATACTGGAGCAAAAAAACCTTTGCCCCATCATCATTGCTATTTTATGTAGGCTTTGATAAAAAGCTGGATAACGTGCAGCACCACACCCTGTTTTTTGATACCGATTTTGATGTGCACGCCAAAGATATATATGACACCCCGCGCTGGCCCGATGCCCCGTTGTTTTATGCCAGCTTCCCCTCTAAAACAGATGCCGATGCCGCGCCGAAGGGCCAGGAAGCAGCCATCTTTCTTATCCCCTTAGCTCCGGGTTTAGAAGATACCCCTGAACTGAGGGAAAAGTATTTTGGCATTATCCTGAAAAGGCTAGAAGACCTTACCGGCCAGCAGCTGCAACAGCATATTATACTTAAAGAATCTTATTGTATAAACGATTTTGTAAAAGACTATAACTCGTATAAAGGCAATGCATACGGGCTGGCAAACACCCTATTGCAAACCGCCTTTTTAAGACCTAAGCTTAAAAGCCCTAAAGTGCGCAACCTGTACTTTACCGGGCAGCTTACCGTACCGGGGCCCGGTGTACCCCCTGCCCTTATAAGCGGCAAGCTGGTTGCGGAACTTATTAAAAAACAAACTGCCAAGGCCCCAAAATTAACCGTTACCCCCACGATATGAAATCTATTTTTGACACTGTTTCTTATGAGTGCAGCCGTAGCGTAACCCGTGCTTACAGCACAAGCTTTAGTACGGCTGTAAAAATGCTGGCACCCACTATCAGGCAGGATATATACAACATATATGGCTTTGTGCGCCTGGCAGATGAAATTGTAGACACCTTTCATGACTATGATAAGGAACTGCTTTTTAGCCGGTTTGAGCAAGATTTAGCTCTTTCACTTCAGGAAGGCATAAGCCTTAACCCTGTCCTGAATGCGTTTCAGCATACCGTGGTTAAGTACAACATCCCTGAAACCCTGATTGATGCGTTTATGAAGAGTATGAAGCAGGATTTGGTAAAGAAAGACTACGCCACGTTTGCTGAGTATAATGAGTATATTTATGGCAGCGCCGATGTAGTGGGCCTTATGTGCCTTAAAGTATTTGCTGCTAATGATGATGCCCGTTATGAAACGCTTAAAGGCCCGGCCATGCGGTTAGGATCTGCGTTCCAGAAAATTAATTTTTTGAGGGACCTAAAGGCCGATATGGAAGACCTGGACCGCAACTACTTCCCTACCCTTAACCTTACTGAAATGACCGATGCCACCAAGCGCGCCATTATAGAAGAAATTGAGGCCGACCTTGCCGAAGGCTTTAAAGGCATTGTTCAGCTGCCGGCCACGGCAAAATTTGGCGTATACACGGCTTATGTGTACTACAAAAAGCTACTTACAAAGCTAAAGAACACGCCGCCGTTAGAAATTAAAACCAGGCGCATCCGTGTGCCCGATTACCAAAAAATTACGCTGCTTGCCAAGTGCTATTTAGATTATCGATTTAATATAATATAAGTTACCGTTATGCCTGTCTGGATACATATACTCGTTTTTTTTGCTGCCTTTTTTATGATGGAGTTTATGGCGTGGTTTACGCATAAATTTATCATGCACGGTTTTTTATGGAGCCTGCACAAAGACCACCACCGCAAAGACCACGACAGCTGGTTTGAGCGCAACGATACTTTTTTCCTGTTTTATGCCGCCATAAGCATTGGGTTTTTCCTGCTGTGGCAAAACGACATTTTTGAGGCCGGCCTAGCCATTGGCCTGGGCATTTTTGCCTATGGCTTTACCTATTTTATGGTGCACGACATTTTTATACACCAGCGGTTTAAGATATTCCGCAATGCTACCAGCCGTTATGGCAAGGCCGTGCGCCGCGCCCATAAAATGCACCACAAGCACCTGGATAAAGGCGAGGGTGAATGCTTTGGGATGTTATTATTCCCGCTGAAATATTTTAAGAAATGATTTGAATAACCGTGCTTAGCGCGGTTTTTTTATGCCTGCATACCAACCGATTGCAAACTTTGTTATATTTGACTAAAATAGCTACACCAATCCATGAATAAAGCATTCTCCTTACTGCTGCTTGGGCTGTGCCTGGGCACTACCGCACACGCTCAAACGCTTGATGAATTTCAGGAACTGCTGCAAGGTGGTGACACCATTGCCCAGCTGAACCTCCTTAAAAAATGGGAAAAGACCGGCAGCAACAACCCTGATTATTATATTGCCGGGTTTAACTACCATGTAAATGTTGCCCACAAGGAAGGCATAAGCCTGCAAAGCACACCCGGCGACAGCGAAGAATCTTTAGCACTGAGCGACTCTACAGGTACGGTGGGTTACCTTACCGGTACTGAATATTATGATGAGGGCCATGTAAATAAAGCCCTTGATTTTATTGATGCGGGTATAAAAAAATTTCCGAAAAGGCTTGACATGCGCTTTGGCAAGGTATACCTGCTGGGCAAAGTAAGTTACAAGAGTTTTGTAAAGGAGATTGTTACCACGCTGGACTACCATGCCAAAATTAAAGGCAAATGGCTCTGGACCGACAACAAAACCATAGAGGAAGCCAATATTAAAGTACCTGACAACCTACACAGCTATTGCCTTGTATTGTACAATGCCGAAGACGACAGCCTGATGCCCGATATGCTGCAGGTGGCCGAGGCGGGCTTAAAACAGTTTCCTAATGATGTGGTGTTGCTGTCTGATGCATCTATTGCACACATGCTTATGAACCAGTATGACAAAGGGCTGGTATATATGCTTCGCGCAGAGAAAATTGACCCTGAAGACACTATTGTACTGAGCAATATTGCATTGGCCTACAAAAACCTTGCAGACATTGCCAATGCCAAAACGTATTACAATAAAATTATAGCCGTGGGTGATGCCGATGCCCAAAAGTATGCAAAGGCCGAACTTGCCAAACTTAACTAACCTCACCATGAAAAAACTTGTTGCCTTACTGTTGCTGCCTGCATTGATGCTGGCCGGCGAAATAAACCCTAAAACCGTTATAAAAGAAGTTACCGTATACCTTAGCGGTGCTCGTGTAACGGCCGAATCGGGGGTTACATTGCCGGCAGGTGTTAGCGAGGTACGCCTCACGGGGCTTTCGCCACAAATTGACCAGAACAGCATACAGGTTAGCGGGCTTAAAAATGTATCGGTGTTGTCTATAAACTACACGGTTAACAACGTAGCAAAAAAGCTGGATTCCGAAAAAATAAAAGCCCTGGAGGCCGAACTCCAGCAAATTAACCGTGAGTACTCTCAAATACAAAACATTATAAAAGGCCTTACTAACGAAGAGGCTTTAATGACCAACAACATCAAGATTAAGGGCGACGACCAAAACCTTACTGTAGAGCAAATAGCTGCCTACAGCAAGTACTACAGAGAGCGCATTACGGCCATACAAAACGAAGTGTATGACAACAACCTTAAACTGGGCAAAATTCAGCAACAATCAGCCGATACATCTGCTGAATTAAGAAAACTACAGGGCGGCAGTAATGAGCAACGCGGCGAGATACTGCTTAAACTGGATGCACTGGCTGCCGTAACCATTACCCTTATTACAAAATATAATGTGAGCAGCGCCGGGTGGTTTGCCCTGTATGACATTAAAACAGAAGGAATAAAAGAACCACTTGATATTTTTTATAACGCACATGTATATCAAAATACCGGCGAAAACTGGGACGATGTAAAGATAACCCTGAGTACTGGTGACCCTAACGCTAACAACATAAAACCTGCAGTACAACCCCACTACCTTAATTTTGTAAACAGTTATGCCACAACCACGGCAACATCTAACTATAACTATAAATACAACCCTACCATTAAAACGGTTACAGGTGTTGTGTTTGACGAAAATGGCCTGCCGCTGCCGGGTGCAAACGTTTATGAAAGCGGCACCTCAAGGGGGGTGGCAACCGATATAGACGGTAGGTATACCCTTGCCATTACATCGGGCCAGAAGCTTGCTTATTCTTACATAGGTTATGTAAGCCAGGAGCTGCCCATTTATGCACAGCAAATGAATGTTACCCTTGCAGCAGACCAGCAACAGCTGGATGAAGTGGTGGTTATAGGCTATGGCCGTAGCAGCAATGATGACAGTGAATACAGCACTGCATCTGCAACAACCGTTAAAAAAGAAGAAATTACAACATCTACCGGAGATGTTAAGGAGATGGGCATTGCACATACTACCTTTAAGATAACAAAATCTTACAGTATACCCAGCACTACAGAAGTTACCGTGATTGCCATTGACAAGTTTGAGCTACCGGCAGAATATGAATATTTTACGGCGCCGCTTATTAATGAAAATGTGTTTTTAACGGCCAAAGTAAAAGACTGGGAAAAGTATGACATACTGCCCGGTGAGGCCAATGTATATTTTGAAGGCAGCTATGCGGGCAAAACTTTTATAGACCCTAACCTTACTACCGAAGACCTTACGGTATCATTAGGCACTGACCCTACAATTATTGTAGAGCGCAAAGAGATAGACGATACCAAGGCAAAATCGTTTTTAGGCGGCAACCGCATTGTATCTAAAAATTATGAGATAAGCATCCGAAACAATAAAGCTACCGATGTAAGCCTTGTGGTTATGGACCGCATACCGGTATCTCAAAACAAGGCCATTAAGGTAGATGAGGTAAAAACCGGCGGTGCCGAATATGATGAAAAGAAGGGCCTGCTAACATGGAAGGTTAGCCTTAAAGCCAAAGAATCTATTAAAAAACAACTCTCTTATGAGGTACGCTATCCTAAGGAGAAGAAAGTGAATATGAACTAAACATTGTTTATTTAAACAGAATTAACTACATATAACCAATAATGGACCTATTAGCTGCTTTATGAGATTACTTTGTAATACCTCCTCGCAATGATGTGCGTGAAGAAAACAAATGCGCTTTCTTCACGCATGTTATTGCCATCGAAACACAGTGGAGCGAGGCACCCCGAGGCATT
>JAZKDS010000340.1:1542-6038 GCA_040387455.1 Bacteroidota bacterium | reverse complement strand
TGTAGTTATAAGTATTACAGGCGGCGGCGTAGGTGGCTGGGGCACAGATACTAATATGACTACTGCGGATGGTTTTAATTACATGGTAAACAGCGTAACCTTTGCGCTTGACGGCGATGGAAACTCTGAAATGAAATTCCGACTTAATAATGATTGGGCTGTAACATGGGGTGGCGGTACGTATCCATCGGGCACTATGCAAGAAGGCGGCGGCAACGTAGCTGTGCCTGTAGGTACTTACAGCGTTACCTTTAACAGGTCTACCGGTGTATTTGCTTTTGATGCGCCAACGGCCGGTATAGAAACTGCAGTATTGGCTATTGTAAAAGCATATCCTAACCCATCTAACAGCGCATGGACGTTTGCTGCAGGTAATGCAGTAATCAGCTACATCCAGATTGTAGATCTTAGTGGCAAGGTTATCCTTAGCCAAAATGCTAACGGCAACCAGGCTGTGGTAGATGCTTCGGCACTTGCTTCGGGTGTTTACTTTGCTAAAGTAACTGCAGGCGATGCTGCTACAACCGTTAAGGTGGTTAAAAATTAAGTTAAGTTTTTAATTTTGATAGTAAGAGCCGCGGGAACTGATGAACCCGCGGCTTTTTTTATTCTTCTGATCCGTTGAGGTACCGTTGAAAAAATTCGGTTTTATATACCTCGCCTATGGGTATTTCATGCTCGCCGATATACAGGTTATAGGTGTCAAAAGAATCTATAACCGCCATATTTACAATATACGATTTGCTTACGCGCAAAAACTGTAAGGGGGGTAGCTTTTGCTGTATGGTTTTAAGGTTCATGGCGGTTATAAGCTTTTGCTTGGCGGTATACAGCACAACATAATCTTTAAGCCCTTCAATAAAAAGTATATCCTTAAAATTTATTTTATAAAACCGGCGTTCGGCTTTTATCAGTAAATACTCTTTACCGGTTTCCTGCACTACTGTTTTTTCGGTTGCGTCAGAGAGTAATGATTTATATATAACAGCCTTGTTTATTGCCTTTTGCAGCCTTTCTTTTTCAAGGGGCTTCAACAGGTAATCTATGGCATCGAGCTCATAGCTTTGCAGTGCATATTGCGAGTAGGCAGTAGTAAAAATAATCAGCGTGTTTTTAGGTACCTGCGTGGCAAACTCCAGGCCTGTTACCTTTGGCATTTGTATGTCTAAAAACACAACATCGGGTGTGTTCCCTTCTAAAAATTTAAGGGCAGCGGGGGCATTGGCAAATTTGCCCAGCACCTGCATATCGCTTATTTCGGCTATCATAGCCTCAAGCCCTTCGCGGGCCAGTGGCTCATCATCTACTATAATACACGTCATACGGAATGCTAAGGTTTATGTTATAGGTAGTGGCATTATCCTGTGTTTGCAGGGTGTAGGTATCGGCAAACAGCAGTTGCAGCCTGCGCTTTACATTAACCAGGCCCAGGCCGCCACTTTGGGTTTCGGTATAAGTATCATCATGGTCCTGAGAATTGGTGCAACTAAAATTAAGGCTGTTGTTTTCGGCATTTATTACAATGTTTACATAGGCCTCATTGCCGTTAAGGTCTACACTGTGCTTTATGGCGTTTTCTACAAAAGTGGTAAACAGGTTGGGTGGTATAAGTATATTGGCCGCGTTGCTGCCGGGAGTATTGCATGTAACGGTGAAGTTAAAATTATCGCGGCGCACTTTTTCCAGGTTTAAAAAGTTAGAGAGAAATGCGCACTCCTGCATGAGCGATGTGGTTGCGGCATTGTTTTCATACAGCTGGTAGCGCAAAAATTCTGACAGCTTTACTATTACCGATGACGCTTTATCGGGACTTGTTTTTACCAACACGTTTACATTGTTAAGCATGTTGAACAAAAAGTGCGGGTTAATCTGGTTTTTTAGGGCATCGAGTTCCATATCTACCGTTAGCTTATCCAGCTCGTTAATGCGCTCGCGGTCCCTTATCCATTTTTGCATAAGGCGTGCGGTACTGGTGGCTAAAACTATGGGTATAATAAAGATAGTGGCAGATATAACTTCGGCAACCGAATTGAGCCTTTCTTTATTAGGCATAAGACGGTATGGTTCAAGAAAAATATGCGAAATGTATCTCATTATCAGTAGGCCCGCCATTATTATCGTTATAACAAGCCATAGGTATTGTATGTATTTTCCTTTAAAGAAAACGGGCATCAGCAAGTAAATGTTGATGTATAAAATGGTTGAAAAGATTACAAAAGGCAATAACGCCTGATACATGCCGTAGTTGCCGGAAAAGCTGTCTTTTTCTCCAATATCAAAAATAATGCGGGCACTTTGCTGCAGCATTGTAAAAGCCCCCAGTAATATAATGTGCCTTAGTACACGGTAGCGTTTTTCGGTAATTATGCTAATTACTTTTTTGTTTTTTTCGCTTATGCTTTTCTTACCCATAATAGTAGCAGTATCAATACAAAGGTACACCTCATTTTTGCCCCGCCCGGTTAAATTGTACAAAACCTGTATTTTATTATACCAAAACCTGTTTTTAGCCCTTTTGTATAAAAAAAGCAGGGGTTGGTATAAATAAACTTTTTGGGGTTGATGTTACCTGTTTCTTTGTCGTATAAAAAGTTGAACTATGTGTGTTACAGAAATGATGCAGCTTGCCGGCCAGATACAAACCCTGGGCCTGCCCCGGGAACAGGAAGAAGTGCTTATGGTGCAGGCAGCCGACCTGGTACGGTTTAAAGAGTCTTTTGAGGGCGATTTGCAGCTTATAGACCCGTTTAGCCACAGGGTGAGTATTGTAAATAGTAAAGAGGGCATGGCCGGTATTTGCTTTTACGGGCATGAAGATAAGGGCGCACTACCACAACTATTAAAAGAAACAAAAAGGTTTAAGCGTCTTAAAAAGGCAAAAGAAGTGTGGCTGGTATTTATAGCCAGCCCACAAGATGAGTACCGCCCCAGCCATAGCGGCCTTATAGCGCAACACAACATAAAACAGTTTTGCAACCGCATTTTTTTGCTTGATTATTTTAATGCTACGCTACGGGCTTTATAAAACCTAAACTACCAACCGATGATTAAAACCCTATTAACAGGCGCCGCACTTTTTTTGGCGGGCCTGGCCGGCTATGCCCAAACGCAGGACAGTATACCCAAGCAGGTGGTGCGCTATGCGGCCGATAAATTTCCGTTTACTCGGCTTATAAATACCGAGTTCAGGTATGATGCGCCCTATGATTTTGAACCACAAATGAACGGTACTGATTTGCCCACAGGCAGGGTTACGCAGCTGTATCAGGCACGGGTAAGCGCTAATGTAAACTTTATAAAATCTAAGCAATGGATTTTTAGTACAGGGCTATTTTACAATTTTATACATGCCGAAGTTGAGGGTGGCAGTTTTGATCCGGCACAACAAACTAACGATTTGCATTACTTTGCCGCCGGGCTTAGCGTGACGCATTTTTCAAAACTGTTTGGTAAAATGGCTATTTTTTCGGTAAGCGCCATACCCACGGGGGGCAGCGAAGGTTTTGAGCGTATAACGGGTATTGCATCGGCTACGCTGGTGCTTAAGGCAAATACCACCACAAAAATGACGTTGGGGCTGTTGGCTATAGTAGACCCGGCATCTATAGTACCGGTAGTGCCCACGTTTAGCTATGAACACCGTTTTAAAAGCGGCTGGATTATAGATATAATAATGCCCCAAAGGGTATTTATGAAAAAAGATATGTTTAAAGATGGCAGGCTGTCATTAGGTACAGAGCTAAGCACCACCAGCTTTTATCTTAATGGGTTTAACAACAGTAGTAAAACCTACATGTTTAACCAAATGGAACTTATGAATGGCCTTACCTATGAGCATTATTTTTTAAAAGGTTTTGTAGCTACACTTAAAACCGGTTATAAATACATTGCCAGCTCTCGGATTTCTGAAATTAACGAACCTTTTAATGACTATATATACAAGGTAAAATCTGACGGTACATTTTATGTAAACATGGGGTTGTCTTATAATTTGTAGGTATAGCTTAGTACCTTTGTGGTTTGAATTATTAAGGTGCGAAATCAATTTTTCAGTTCAATCATCAAACAATCCATCAATCCTGAATCAAAAAAGTATCTTTGCAGATAAACTGTCAGCAAATGCTTAAAATAGGCCACAGGGGCGCTAAAGCCCATGTTACCGAAAATACCCTTGCCTCGTTTGCAAAAGCGCTGCAAATGGGCTGCCATGCCGTAGAGCTCGATGTGCACGTGTGTGCCACCGGCGAACTTGTGGTGTTGCACGATTTTACGGTAGACCGCATAACAAACGGCACGGGCGAGGTGCACAAGCTATCGCTTACCGATTTAAAGGCATTAACCGTTACCGGCGGGCACACCATACCTACGCTTGATGAGGTTTTTGAAATAACCGGCAAAAACTGTGTGGTGAATATAGAGATGAAAGGACGCCATACGGCACAGCCCGTAAGCGATTTTATTGAGCGCTACGTGGCCGATAAAGGCTATGAATATAA
>JAZKDS010000340.1:0-1532 GCA_040387455.1 Bacteroidota bacterium | reverse complement strand
AAAGCTTGCCGGTGTCGAGCTTTCAGCGGGAAGAGCTGCAAAACATGAGCCGCATTAACCCTAACGTGCACCTGGGCATACTTACGCAGGCCAGCGTTACCCAGGCATGGGAGTGGGCCCAGGAATTTAATGCCAAAGCCCTGCACCCGCATTTTACGCTACTCACTGAAAGCAACGTGACAAAAGCGCAGCAGGCAGGCTACAAAATATACACATGGACTGTTAACGAACCCGAAGATATTGCCCGCGTAAAAGCGCTGGGTGTTGACGGAATAATAAGCGATTACCCCGAAAGGCTATGAAAAATTATGATGTAATAATAGCCGGAGGCGGGGCAGCAGGATTTTTTACCGCCATAAATATTAACGAGCGCAACCCTAACCTAAGGGTAGCTATTGTAGAGCGCGGCAAAGAGGTGCTTAGCAAAGTACGCATATCGGGTGGGGGCAGGTGCAACGTTACGCATGCGTGCTTTGTGCCGAACGACCTGGTTAAGTTTTACCCTCGCGGGGAGAAAGAACTGCGTGGCCCCTTTAACCGTTTTTGTAGCGGCGATACCATAGCGTGGTTTGAAAAGCAGGGCGTAGAGCTTAAAATTGAAGAAGACGGCCGCATGTTTCCGGTTACAGATAGCTCGCAGACGATTATAGACTGTTTTTTGGCGGCAGCCAAAAAATACAAGATAGATATACTTACCGGCCAAAGCATACAACAGCTTTATAACACCGAAACCCACTGGAAGATAACTACCCAAAGTGAGGTTTTTACTGCCCCAAAACTGGTTATGGCCACGGGTAGCAACCCTAAAATGTGGGAAATGATGCAGGAGTTGGGCCACAGCATTGTGCCGCCGGTACCATCGCTTTTTACCTTTAATATAAAAGACCCGCGCATAAAAGACCTTATGGGTGTTAGTGCGCAGGCCACAGTAAAGGTAAAAGGCAGCAAGCTTGAAGCCAGCGGGCCTACGCTTATTACCCACTGGGGTATGAGCGGGCCGGGCATACTGCGCCTTAGTGCGTGGGGTGCGCGGGAACTGGCCGATAAAGAATACCGTTTTGCCATAATTGTGAACTGGCTTAATGATGTTGAGTTTGCCGAATGCGAGCATACGCTTAAAGAACTAAAGCTGGAGCACGCCAAGAAAACGGTAGGCAAGCTATGTCCGTTTGATTTTCCGAAGCGGTTGTGGGAAAGCCTTATTATTGCCAGCGGCATAACTACTGATACCCGTTGGGCCGATTTGGACAGAAACCAGTTGCAGGCACTTGCCGGGCAGCTTACGCAGGGCGAATACCATGTAAATGGCAAGAGCACCTTTAAGGAAGAGTTTGTTACGGCAGGCGGCATAACCCTTAAAGAAGTGAACTTTAAAACCATGCAAAGCAAGTTGTATGAAAACCTGTACTTTGCCGGCGAAATACTGGATATTGATGCCATTACCGGCGGATTTAATTTTCAGAATGCATGGACGGGCGGGTTTATTGCAGCGGAGAGTGTTGTGGGAGAAAGCTTGTGTCTAGTAAAGTATC
>JAZKDS010000339.1:13083-27249 GCA_040387455.1 Bacteroidota bacterium | reverse complement strand
TATCTGCTGGAAAACACGCTGGAACAGCTTGAAACAGAACTCGACCCAAAGCAGTTTTATAGGGTGAGCCGCAAGTTTATTATATCTATAAATGCTATTAAAGATATTGTGGTATATACTAACTCCCGCTTAAAAATTGTACTGCCTACTTATAAGGAAGACGAAGTAATTGTGAGCCGCGAACGTGTAAACGATTTTAGGGAATGGCTGGGCTAGCACCGCAGGTGCAGTTTCTCAGTTAAGGGTTGGGAGTTAATTTTAAAGTTCGGTGCGTAGAGCTAACCGGTAGCACGGTTTGTTGTTTGGTTTTTTTCTTTTTTTAATTTATTGATTTTCAGTAATATATTGGTTTTTCATTAGTATTTTTCCTACCTTGGGTGTTCCTTTTAAACCAATACAACTTTACGGATATGCAAAACTCAATACCTACTTCAAAAACACAAGATGTTTTCAGGATACTGCTGGGAGCTTTATTAATTTTTACCGGTATAGGCCACCTAACTTTTGTGCGCGAAGATTTTGCAGCACAGGTGCCTACATGGGTACCGCTAAACGCCGACCTTGTAGTGGTGCTTTCGGGTGCTGTTGAGCTGATCCTTGGTTTTTTACTTTTGGCGCTATTTAAATACAAAGTATGGGTAGGCTGGGTTGTGGCGCTGTTTTTTGTGGCTATTTTCCCGGGAAATTATGCGCAATATGCTAATCACGTAGATACCTTTGGCCTGGATACTGATGGTATGAGGCTTACACGCCTGTTTTTACATCCGCTCTTGGTTATCTGGCCGCTGTGGAGCTGCGGTTCCTGGAAGGCCGCTTTTGGCAAAAAGCCACAGGCATAGGCTATCACAAGTAAAAAACATTCGCAGCAAAACATAAAAAAAAACTGTTCGGCAAATAGATTTCTATTTACAGAACAGTTTCGAGACTGTGGTTATGGCCTTTGAAGGAAAGGGTCTATTGAAATAAAGAAAGTATTTCTTTCTTTGCTTTGCCCAGTTTCTGTTCAAGGCGTCCCCACATCTCATCATCTTTACCTTCCTCATATTTCAGGTCGTCGTCTGTGAGTTCGGCATATTTTTGCTTAAGTTTTCCTTTTAGTTCGTCCCAGTGTCCTTTTATTTCAGTTGAATTTGGCATCGTAGTTGTGTTTTGATTACAATGTAAAGTTACACTCCGTTTTGCCAAATTGATGGTAAAGGAATTATAAAGAATTGCTAAAGTTGAACAAACCGGTTATTTTCAATCCTGTATTTTGAAATTGCCGAATCGTTCTGGATCTTAATACTACATGGGGCTTCTACAGGAACAAATTTAAAATAGCGCGATTTTATAGTATATATGTCGTCTTTTTCTTCAAAATAAGAAGATACAGGATCTGTAGACTGTACTTTTAATTTTGATACCACAGCATTAGTATTTCGGTTATAAATGCAGTAGTATATATCATTCCAGCCTATAAGATTGTTGGTAAACCGGTATGCGGGGGTGTACTTATCCTGATAAGATATCAGATAATGTTTATCATCCAGTTGCTTGTAGAAGCCGTAATAATAGGTGTGGTCTATATTAGAAAGAGATTGGTTTACCTCATTGGTAGCAAGAAGTATATTTACATCGCGCGGGCTGATTTGTTTGATATAGAGCTTTCTCTTAACAAGTGGGCCCCTGAATTGTTTAAGGAAATCAGGCTCGGCCGAGCAGCCCACACATAAAAGCAGCAGTGCTAAAGCACCATTGCGTAAGATGGTAATAATCTTCATAGTTAGGGGATTTTCTATAAAGATAACTGTTTTAAACAGATTACATCATGCAGTTTGCAGTTGTTTGCTCCTCCTGCTTTCCAGTATTAAATAGTATTGTAACCCAAAAATTATTGAAGCCGTTACTATATGTATGCTTTGCGAGGCAAACGGAAAATCAAAATTATACATGGCTATGCCGCTGGCAACTTCTACAAGCAATAATACCAGTACCCATGAGGTTTTACCAAAGCCCAGACCTTTTTGCTTGTTCATAATAAACAGCCAGATGTTAATGCCCAGCACTACAATCGAAAACGAACGGTGTATATAAAACTGCACCAAAGGCTCATCCATTACAAGAGCCATGTTTTCATACCCTAACAGTTTAACCTGCTCGTCTACAAACTGGCGCACCTCTGTACCTAATACCACCTGTGCCAGTGTAAATAGTAACGATACCCACAGCAAGCGCTTAAAAAACGGGTCGTATTTATAGGCTTTTTCAGTATGGGTAATTTCTTTGGCTTTGTCTAAAATGTAGAGTATTAAGGCTACAATAACCAGTGCCATAACCATGTGTATGGTTATTTTAAACGGGTTAAGCTTGCTGTATACCACAGTGGCACCCAGCCAGGCCTGAAAGCCCATAAACACCACGGCGAGCCAAGATAACAGTATAATTGATGATTTTGTACGGTAAAAAGACATTGATGCCACAGCCATGATAAAAACAGCTACACCGGCCAGCGCACCCACCAGGCGGTTAATGTATTCTACCCAGGTGTGCATGGGGTTAAATTCGGCATAATCGTGCTTGGTATAATGCTCCCAGTTGGCCTCGTTATAAGATGCGGCAGTAGTAAACGTTTCTCGTGCTACCCACAATTTGTTATCCA
This sequence comes from Bacteroidota bacterium, assembly GCA_040387455.1. Taxonomy (GTDB): domain Bacteria; phylum Bacteroidota; class Bacteroidia; order Flavobacteriales; family Flavobacteriaceae; genus Flavobacterium. Next base: position 24,611 of record JAZKDS010000339.1, on the reverse strand, counting down.
TAATAATAACCTGCCCGCGCTTAAATTCGTGGTTGGCCGAAAACTGTAACTCTTTAATATCCGTTGGCGGAATATAGTACCCAAAGCACCTTGGCCAGTCAGGGCAGCCCATGCCGGAACCCGTCATGCGAACAAGCGCACCGGCAACAATTACTAAGTAAACAAGTATAAGGGCAGTTTTGGTTATTTGCGGGAAATATTTTTTCATAAAAAGTAGCAAAGAGGCAAAGTAGCAAAGAGGCAAAGTTTTTAGCTACACTGCAATTATAAATTTTCTTTTATCTTATTGATGTATGCGCTAAGCATGCGTTCAAGCTCCCTGCTTTTTTCGTATAAATCATCAAATTGAGCGAGCGAGATATATTCAAGGTTGTAAGCAATTTCAATTTGTGTCTGAAATTCAAACAGCGATCCCATAGAAATATTTAAGAAGCGGCAGTAGTCTTTTGCAGACCCGCGCCCAAAACCTTCGGCAATATTGCTCGGTATGGATACACAAGATCTTTTAAGTTGAGAACCAAGAGCAAACATTTCTTCTTTTGGAAATTGACGGCATACTTTATAACATTCAGTTACAAGCACCATGGCTTTTTGCCACATTATTAAATCCCTGAATGTCTTCATCATATATAATTTTACTTTCAGCTACTTTGTTTCTTCAAAAACTTTGCCTCTCTGCCTCTTTGCTACTTTGCCACTTCTAAGCCGAGCCCTTTCGCCCTTTCCATCATAAAATCGTGGGCGGCCTGGTACTCGTTAGGTATTTCGCCTTCTAATATGGCCTCTTTAATGGCTTCTTTAAGTATGCCAATTTCTTTAGACGGCTTTATATTGAAAATCGCCATAATCTCTTCTCCGGTAACCGGCGGCTGAAAATTGCGCACGTGGTCGCGTTCTTCAACCTCTACTATCTTTTGGCGTACTATCTTGAAATTCTGGTGGTACTTCTTGAACTTGTTGGGGTTCTTGGTGGTAATGTCGGCTTCGCACAGCGTCATCAGGCTCTCTACATCTTCACCGGCATCAAACACCAGGCGGCGCACGGCGCTATCCGTTACAATATCCTGCGCCAGTACAATAGGGCGGGAGCTGAGCATTACCATTTTAGACACAAACTTTAGCTTATGGTTTAGTGGCATGTGCAGGCGCTCAAACAGTTTTTTAACCATTTTACCTCCCACAAACTCATGACCATGAAACGTCCATCCCTGTTTTTTGTGGAATTTCTTGGTAGGTGCCTTGCCTATGTCGTGCAGCAAAGCCGCCCAGCGTAGCCAAACATCCTCAGTATTTTGGGCTATGTTATCTACCACTTCCAGCGTGTGGAAAAAGTTGTCTTTGTGGGTTTGGCCCTCTACTTCTTCAACACCTTGCAGGTCAGTAAGTTCGGGCAAAATTATATGAAGCAGCCCCGTTTGGTGCAGCAGCTTAAAGCCGACAGACGGTACGGGTGCCGAAAGTATTTTGTTCAGTTCGTCTACAATGCGTTCGCCGGTAATAATCTTAATACGCTCTTTATTGCGGGTAATAGCGTAAAGCGACTCGGCCTCGATAGTAAAATCGAGTTGGGTAGCAAAACGTATGGCGCGCATCATGCGTAGCGGGTCATCGCTATAAGTAATATCCGGGTCCAGCGGCGTACGGATAATTTTGTTGTTCAGGTCTTCTATACCGTTAAACGGATCTACCAGCGTGCCAAAATCATTTTCGTCGAGCGAAAGTGCTAATGCGTTTATGGTAAAGTCGCGGCGGTTTTGGTCGTCTTCCAGCGTGCCGGTTTCCACAAGCGGGTTGCGGCTGTCGGCACGGTAGCTTTCTTTACGTGCGCCTACAAACTCTACGTCTATATCTTCATAGCGCAGCATGGCAGTACCATAGGTTTTAAAAACCTGCACTTTGGGCTTGTATTTAATAAGGCTGGATACCGTTTGAGCAAGGGTAATACCACTGCCTACGGCCACTATATCTATATCTTTTTTAAAATTGCGCTGCAATAAAAAATCGCGCACAAACCCACCTATCACGTAGCTTTTTACATCAAGCTGAGCGGCGGCCTGGCTTGTTATCTCAAAAATTTTATTGCTAAGGGCTTCTTTATATACTGTATGTTCCATTAAGGGCGTATCACTTTCACCGTCATATCATTGCCTAATTTTATAATGGCAGATGGCTTTGCGGCTACTTTATCGTGGTGCAAATTTACAACATAGTCTACGCCGTCCAAAATATGATGGTCAATTTCTTTAAATTTGGTAGGAGTGGGCATACCGCTTATGTTTGCCGATGTGCTAACCAGTGGCTTTTTCATGCGTTCCATAAGCTTAAAGCAAAACGGTTCTTTAACCAGGCGTACCCCCAGGGTTTTATCTGGTGCTATAAGGTTTGGTGCCACATTGCGCGGATTATCCAGTATAATGGTAGTGGGGTTTTCTGCCAGGTCAAGTATCTGAAAAGCCGTTTCGGGTATGTTATTAAACACCTGATACAGCATGCGGTCGCTGTTCATCAGCACAATCATGCTTTTGCTTTCCATGCGCTGCTTAAGGTCGTAGATTTTTTTTACGGCGTCCGGATTTGTTGCATCACAGCCTATGCCCCAAACGGTATCGGTAGGGTAAAGGATAATGCCGCCGGCCTTAATGGCTTCGAATGCGTTGTGAACTTCCATGTTTATGAGGTCTCCCTCATTCATGTTCATTTTGTCTAGTGGATGCATGACATTACTGTTTTAAGCAAAATTACTGCTTTTTAAATTGGGAATAAAGCGAATAACATAGACTTTTAGGTATTACTATTGAAAACGGATCAACGCTTCAATAATAGTCTCTGTTTCATCCTCAGTCAGCACAGGGCTTATAGGAAGGCTGAGCGCCTCTTTGTGTATGGCCTCTGTTATGGGGAGGCTAAGGTGAGAAAGCTCCGCATACGCTTCCTGGTGGTGTATGGGTATGGGGTAGTGTATCAGGGTCTGGATACCGTTATCTGAAAGGTGTTTTTGAAGCCTGTCGCGCTCGGCGGTGCGTATAACATAAACATGCCACACATGCTCATTTTCATCTTCCGGCAACTGGGGCAGCGTAATAACCGGATTGGTTATATGCTGATTGTAATACTGGGCAATTTTTCTTCGTGTGGTATTCTCCTCATCAAGAAATTTTAGTTTTTCATCTAAAACGGCTGCCTGAATTTCATCCAATCGTGAGTTTAAGCCTTTGTATTTATTTACATACTTTTCTGCCGACCCATAATTGGCCAGTGCACGAATGGTTTTGGCCAGTTCAGTATCGTTAGTGGTAACAGCGCCGGCATCGCCCAGCGCGCCCAGGTTCTTGCCCGGATAAAAGCTAAAGCCTGCTGCATCGGCCAGGTTACCGGTCTTGATGCCGTTATGTGCAGCGCCAATGGCCTGCGCGTTGTCTTCTATTATTTTGATGTTGTGTTTTTGTGCCAGGGCTTTGAGGCTATCGCTAAATACCACACGGCCGTACAAATGCACAACCATTATTGCCTTGGTTTTAGGGGTAATAGCGGCCTCAATCTTATCGATATTTATGTTGAACGTCTGTACATCGGGCTCTACAAATACGGGAACCAGATTATTATCCGTCACCGCTAAAACCGATGCTATATAGGTATTGGCCGGAACGATTACTTGATCGCCCTCCTGCATTTTGCCAAGCTCAATATAGGCTTTAAAGATAAGCCTCAGCGCATCGAGCCCGTTTGCTACCCCAATGGCATGGCTGCAGCCAATATAGGCGGAAAGGTTAGCCTCAAACTGCTTAACTTCTGCGCCAAGCAAATACCAGCCACTGCGGAAAGCGGTTAGCATTCGGGCTTCTATCTGCTCCTGGTGCAGCAGGTTTATTTTTTGCAGGTCAAGGAATTTTATCATGACGGTAAATTTCGGGATTATTTTTCGGCTATAACCTGTTTTTGCTTTAAGGATGCCGATAGCGGCGCGCCTTTAACAATCAGTGCCAGTTGTGGCCAGTTTTTAGGCTTTACAAGGCTGCTGAGCGCATATTTTAAAAGAAGGTAAAGCCATACTACAAACCGCCCGCTACTGCCATAGTGCTTGCGTATTACATACAGCAATGATATTTTAAGCTCCTTTTTTATGGCTACAGACCGGCCGGTACTGGCCCCGTGGTAGTGTAAAAACTGTGCCTGGGGTATAAGCCAGGCGCTTTTGCCTATGGCTTTAAGCCTTTTGCACAGGTCGGTTTCTTCGTGGTATAAAAAGATGTTGTTGTCAAAACCGCCCACGGCATAAAAATCTGTAGCGCGAATCATCATAAAGCTGCCGGCTACAAAATCTACCTTTACAGGGCTGTTGTATAGTTTTTTACGTTTAGGAAAACGTTTTGGGTTGGTTTTTTCGAGAATGCCACGACCCAATATCTCTCGTGCGGGCGACGAAAAATGATCAAAAGAGGTTAAAAAGCTGCCGTCTTCCTTAAAAGACTGTCCGCCTGCAATACCTGCATCAGGAATGGTTTCCAGGCCGTATAACAGCGCAGAAAGGCAATCGGTCTTGAAAACGGTATCGTTGTTTACAAAAGCAAAATAGCGCGCATTTGCCTGGAGCACGCCGGCCATATTGCCACCGCCAAAACCGGTATTTATACGGCTGCGGATGAGCTGTAGGTTTTTAAAATTAATGGCCTCAACCGATTGTTTTAATTGCAGGTAATCAGCATACTCTGAGTTATTGTCTACCACAATTATCTGGTAGTTTATACCGGCAGCAGTTTTGCTTATAATAGAGTTAATGCATTCTGCCGTTAGCGTACCGGAGTTATAATGCACTAATATAATAGCTATATCAAACATTTTATTTTGGTTTTATAGCAATGATTGATACACATCCAGATATTGTTTTGCGGCGGTATCCCAGCTAAAGCCTGCTGCACGCTGTTTATAAGCCTGTGCAAATGCAATGGGGTTATTGCTGTATGCCTCCATGCCTTTATTAAATTCGGCAGCCATGTGTGCGGCATCAAATTCATCCCAGTAAAAGGCGTCTGTACCGCCTATTTCCGGTAATGATGCCCTGTTTGCCAAAAATATAGGCTTGCCATAGGTCATGGCTTCAATGGGTGGCAGGCCAAAGCCTTCGGCTATAGAGGCCAAAGCAAAAGCAGCACACTGGGCATAATAATATTGTTTTGCCTCATTGCTTATTTTTCCGGTTAAGAACACGCGTTGCTGTAGCCCGGCGGTATCTATGGCCTGTTTTACTTCGGCACCGTAATCGTTAGCATTATTGCCGGCAATAATAAGGTTATAGCCGGGCAGGTGCACCATCATATTGATTAAAGCTGTAAAGTTTTTTTTAGGTATAAACGCGCCAATACTAAAAATAAAGGGCTTGTTTACAGGTACATCTGGTGTAAAATTTTGCGGTATTATGGCCGTATCTACAGGGTTGCCGTTATAAATTATATATTGGGGCACATTGGGCACATCAAAATACTGGTGTGTTTGCGCCTTGGCATACTGGCTTATATAGGTAATGGCATTGCTGCGCTTAAGCTTTTCTTTAAACAGAATGCTCATTTTGTTATCGGTGCCGCGTTCGGCAAAGTTAACATCGTGCACGGTGAGCAGGTAATTGCTTACCCTTTTTGGCTCAAACTTTATATTTTGGTTTACAGAGTGCCACAGGTCATGCTTATCGTTAACCCTAAACATAGGGTAGCGGTTAAGGCCTATAAGCTTTTTATACCTGAATGTATTGCTGAATTCGGCTTTAAGCGGCGCCGGATTTTCGGCACAAAGGGTAACGTTTAGCCCTGTAAGATTTTGGGTGCTAAGCCCTTTTATAAGCCCATAATTAAAGGTGCCAAAACCGGTTGCCTGGTTTTTAACATTGTGGGTTTCCAAAAATATATTTTTGTCCAAACTGATAGTTTTTACAAAAATATAAAAAATAACGTATGGTTATTTATAATACTGCCCCGTTGCTTATGCTAATAGCGCATTAAAATGATAAATTTGCCATGATTTATCAAACTACTGATTTCATGAATATAGTTATTGCGCCTTTTTTTAAAAATAAGGAAGATAACCTTAAGGATATTGTTTCTAATTTTGGCAGCACAGGCACCCTGTTTGTGCAGGGCAGGCGCAATAGTATAAAAACCTTTCCGCTGGGCGATATTACGGTAAACGTAAAATCGTTCCGCAAGCCTAACATAGTTAATACCATTGCCTACCGGTTTTTTAGGAAGAGCAAGGCAAGGCGCTCTTATGAGTATGCCAGCCTGCTTTTAGAAAAAGGTATAGGCACACCACAGCCCGTGGCTTATTTTGAAAATTTTGGTGCCCTGGGTTTAAAAGACAGCTACTACATAAGCGAGCACTTAACACCCGACCTTACATTTCGTGAACTGGTTGAGGTACCCACCTGGCCCGACCATGAAAATATATTGCGCCAGTTTACCCGTTTTTGCTTCTTTTTGCATGAAGCGGGGGTGGAGTTTAAAGACCATTCGCCGGGCAATACGCTGATTATAAACAAAGGCAATGGGCAGTATGCGTTTTACCTGGTTGACCTTAACCGCATGAATTTTCATGACCATATTGATTTTGACCTGCGGATGGAAAACCTGAAGCGGTTAACGCCAAAAGAGGAAATGGTAAGGGTAATGAGCAGCGAGTATGCAAAACTGTATAACAAGCCCGAAGCGGAAGTGTTTGAAAGCCTTTGGCACAAAACCAGCGAATTTCAGCGAAAATTCTGGAGGAAGCGGAAGATGAAAAAAAGGTTGAAGTTTTTTGGGAAATAGTAGTTGGTTGCTGGTTTGTCAGGTTCTAAAAAACCTTTCGATTTTCAATCTTCTAATCTTAAAATGAAAAAATGAAAGCATCTGTTATAATGAGCACCTATAATGCGGAGGCATGGCTTGAAAAAGTGCTGTGGGGCTTTAGTGCGCAAACCATAAAAAACTTTGAAATTATTATTGCCGATGATGGCAGCGGCCCGGCGACTAAGCAACTTTTAGACAAGTTGGCTGACCAGATACCTATGCCTATTGTGCATGTGTGGCAGGAAGACAACGGTTTCCAGAAAACGCAGATACTCAATAAGGCCATAATGGCATCTGCATCGGATTATTTGATTTTTACCGATGGCGACTGCATTCCGCGGGCAGATTTTGTGGCAACACATTTGGCTAACCGTCAGGAAGGCTATTTTTTATCGGGCGGGTATTTTAAGCTGCCAATGGAGACTTCTAAAACCATTACCCGCGAAGATATTGTAACGCAGCGCTGCTTTGATGTGGCCTGGCTAAAGCAAAATGGCCTTGGCAATGTAAAGACCAGTAAGCTTACAGCAAATGGCTTTAAAGCTACGTTACTGAATTTTATTACCCCAACCAAGGCGTCCTGGAACGGGCACAACGCATCGGCGTATAAAGCAGACCTGGTGGCGGTAAATGGTTTTAATACCGAGATGCAGTATGGTGGTGAAGACCGCGAATTAGGCGAAAGGCTGTTTAACAAAGGGCTGAAAAGCAAACAAATTCGTTATAGTGCCGTTTGTATTCACCTTGACCATGCCCGTGGTTATGTGAGTGATGAGGTCTGGAAAAAGAATAATGATATAAGGAAATTTACACGGAAAAATAAAGTGATAAAAACCCTTACGGGAATAGAGACTCTTTGATTAATTGTTTTTAAGGTATTCCTGTAGCTTCGGCAAAATTAAATCAGGCGTAAATTCTTTATATAGCGTCAGTGCGCTGTCTTTCATTTCTTTAGGCGGGTTCTTACCATAAAGCTCGGGTTTGTAATCCTGTAAGTGAACCGATACATAAGTTGTACCGTTTTCAAAGCTGTTCCAGGCCTCTTTATTAATCCAGGTAGAAAATATGGTAAACGTAGGCACATCTATAGCTTTAGCCATATTAACAGCGCCACCCTCATTGCCTATAAGTGCTTTACAGTGGTATAGTATTGAAAGAAAATCGCGTATGCTGCCCGGCATAATATCCATGCGTATTTTTTGCTGGGTTTCGGGTTTACACAGGTTAAATATTTCCTGTGCTTCCAGTATTTGTAATGGCACGTAGTTAAAAATCATCTGCACGTCTTCTTTTTGTGCAATACCATCCAGCAGTTGCGCCATATATGGGGCAGGGTAGGTTTTGTTGTGCCCGCTACCCAGTGCGCTTATCATATACAGGTTTTTAACCCCGGCCAAACCTTTATCTGCAATAACCTTGCGGCCCGCCTCAATTTCTTGGGGCGTCATGTATATGCGCGGCTTGTAATCAGGCTCAATATCCGGCTGTAGTAGCTTAATAAGCTCCAGGCGGTTATCTATAGCCAGGCCTGCATTGGTTTAAGGGTCTTTAAGCTCTTTAATGGTCTCGGTATATATATAGCTGGTATAGGGCTTAAAAAAGCTTATTTTGCGCGGAGCACGGCAAAAAGCTACCATAAGGTTACTCTCTACTTTGCCATAGGCATCTATAACTATATCATACCTTGTTTTGCGCATTTTGCGCAAAAATTTAAAAAAATCAATGCGACTGTCGCGAAATTTAGGGTTAAACAGCAACAGCTTGTCTATGTTCGGGTTATTTTCGGTAACCGGTTCTGTAAACGGGTATATGCTGTATTCTATAGTACTGTGGGGATATATTTTTTTCAGGTTGTTGCAAATCACGGTACTGGCAAGCACGTCGCCTATCATTTTTTGCTGTATTACCAGTATGCGCGGGTTAGGCACCTGATTGTACATTTCCTGCAGGTATACATAGCGCATGTATACATGGTAGCCCAGTATGCGTGCAATTTCGAAACCACGGCCACCGTTAAGAAAACCCAGTCCTAATATATATGATTTAAAAAACCTGAACCCCGGGCGAACGGTATAATGAAACAGGTTGGGCTTTTCGCCTTTTTTATGTAGCTCTTTAGCCTTAAGAAGCGAGTATTGCAGCCTTTTATTTAAAAAATCCTGTGCATCTCTAAACGAAAAGTGTTTTATAGATTGTTGCAGTACACCGCTTTTGCCATCTATTTCCAGCATTTCGTGCACCAGCTTATCAGATGTATATTTACATTTGCTACTGCGGAAAATACGGGCGGTGCGGTCTTCGTTAAACATATTGTTTACCAGGGGCCTGCCATTGTAGTAAAAAATACGTTTTACCCAAAAAGCCACCTCTTCGGGGTCAGAATTAAGGGTTTCTTTAATTTCGGCAATACCTTTCTCGGTAACGCGTTCATCGGCATCAAAAAACACCACCCAGTCGTGCTGCGCCAGGGCTAAATTATAGTTACGCTGGCTCGAAAAATCGTCAAATTTACGCTGGTAAAAGCGCACATGCGGAAATTCTTCCTGAATAATTTTAGGGGTGTTATCTGTACTAAAAGAGTCTACCAATACAATTTCATCGGCAAAAGCCATATTGTTTATGTAGTCCCTTATGTTGTGCTCTTCATTATAAATAATGCCAAGCGCCGATATTTTAACTGGTTTTTCGCCCATTATGCCTTTTTAAACCGCTACGTCATATTCCCTCAGGGCGTTGTTAAGCGAAGTCTTTAAATCTGTAGATGGCTTGCGTTTGCCAATGATAAGTGCACATGGCACCTGGTATTCTCCTGCTGCAAACTTTTTAGTATAGCTGCCCGGTATTACCACGCTGCGTGCAGGTACTATGCCTTTCATTTCTACGGGCACATCTCCGGTAACATCAATAATTTTAGTAGATGCGGTAAGGCACACATTTGCACCCAGTACGGCTTCGGTTTCTACCCTAACACCTTCTACCACAATACAACGCGAGCCTATAAAGGCACCGTCTTCTATAATAACGGGTGCAGCCTGTAGTGGCTCTAATACACCGCCTATGCCCACACCACCACTAAGGTGAACGTTTTTGCCTATTTGTGCACAACTGCCCACAGTGGCCCAGGTATCTACCATGGTGCCCTCATCTACGTAAGCGCCTATGTTTACATAGCTTGGCATTAATATAACGCCGCCAGAAATATAAGCACCATAGCGGGCTACGGCATTTGGCACCACGCGAATGCCTTTTTCGGCATAGTTGCGTTTCAGCAGCATTTTATCGTGATATTCAAATATACCGGCCTCAAGGGTTTCCATTTTTTGGATAGGGAAGTACATAACCACCGCTTTTTTAACCCACTCGTTTACCTGCCAGCCGCCTTCTATAGGCTGGGCTACACGCAGTTTGCCTGTGTCAAGCAGTTCTATTACCTGGCGTATGGCATTAATAGTGGATTCATTTTGAAGTAGCGACCTGTCTTCCCAGGCTTGCTCTATAATAGGTTGTAAAGCGTCCATGTAATGATATTGGGTTTTGGCAAAGATACTAAAGCGGGTAAATTATCAATGCCTTTGTTAGCAAATATCACAATTTAAAACAGGTTTTTTAGATTATGGTGCGCAACAATTTCTATCTTTAAACCATGAAAGACAACTTCTCTGCACAGGCACAGGGTTATGCGCAATTTAGGCCGCATTATCCGCCGGAAATGATAGCCTATATTGCTTCTTTAGCCAAAAACAGGCATGCCGCGCTTGATGTTGCCACCGGAAACGGACAGGTAGCCGCAGCGCTGGCCCATTCTTTTGATGCCGTGCATGCTATTGATATTAGCAGTAAGCAGTTGCAAAATGCCACACAGCTGCCTAACATCTACTACAGTGAGCAACCCGCAGAGGCCACAAATTTTGCCGATGCTACATTTGACCTTATTACCGTGGCGCAGGCCATACACTGGTTTAACTTTGGCGCTTTTTATAAAGAGGTGTACCGCCTGCTAAAGCCCGAAGGTATTTTAGCCGTAATAGGCTACGGGCTGTTTACCACCAACCCCGAAACGGACCGCATTATACGCCATTTTTATAACGGTATTGTGGGGCCGTACTGGGATGCCGAACGCCGCTACCTTGACGAGAACTACACCACCATACCTTTTCCGTTTGAGGAGGCCGCAGTGCCGCAGTTTAGCAATGTACTTACCTGGACCTTTGAGCAGCTTACGGGATATCTTGAAACCTGGAGCGCCACACAGCATTATATTACCGCAAACGGCACAAACCCGGTAGATGTAATACGAGAAGACCTTAGGGCAAGCTGGGAGAAAAATAACAAACGGGTGGTTTTTCCGTTGCTGTTGCGTATAGGAAAGGCGTATAACAGACTGTAGGAGAAATTCCAAATTCAAAAAAGACAATAAAACAAGTTCCAAATTACAAATATCAAAACAATGAAATTGAGATTTTTTGCCGCAGCAGCTCTTGCTGTAACGCTTTTTAGCTGTAAGAACGATACACCAACCGCAAAACCGGCTACAGAAGGTACCGGGATATTAGACGGAGTGGGTGAGGAAAATGCGGAAGACGTTGCCCCAAAAGAGGGTGAGGTATTGCTGAGGCTTAACTATCCTAAAGGGTTTAAGCAGCAGCTTAATTATATTTTTGAAAGCAGCGGCGATGCCATGAACGGTGCCGTTACCATGGTTATAAATTATGA
>JAZKDS010000339.1:11164-13073 GCA_040387455.1 Bacteroidota bacterium | reverse complement strand
ATGTAAGTGCGGATAAAAACCCTGAATTTACTTTTAGCGGAGAAATCATCGGGATGAAAGCCAAGTATGATGTTCAGGGTACAAAAATGGATTATGACTCTGCGCTAAAGCTGCCCGCTAAGGCATCTGACAGTGAGCGCGAAATGGATAAAAAATTCAGGGGTATAGAGGGCAAGCCGCTTTCATTTTCGCTGGATAAAAAAGGCAAGGTGGTTAAAGATATGCAGTTTACAGCCACAGCCGCACCACAAGATTTGCCGTTTGATATAAAAAGCTACCAGATAGAGTTTCCGTCTAAACCGGTGGCTGTGGGCAGCAAGTGGACAAATACAAGTATTGATAGGCAATCAAGCGGTATAAAAACCAATACTTATACCTTATCTAAAATTACCGATGCTACTGTGGTTATTGATGTAAAATCGGTTTGGCCGGCACCCGCCATGCGTGGCGCAAAACCTACTGTCTTTACAGGTAGCTACACCGTAGACCGCAAAACAGGCATGCTTTTAAATGCCAGCATGAGCGGAGGGGTAGAAACCGTAGGCGGTGTTATTACCATGACTTTTATAAGTAAAGAAGTGAAGTAGTTGGTTGCTGAATTTTATGTTTAATCTTAATCCTTAAAAGATGTATAAAATAAAAATATTTGCAGCGCTTGTGGCTGCCCTGTTGCTTACAGGCTGTAACGGTACTGCTGATAAAGCTAAACAAAGCAATGCTGCTGCCATGCACGAAAAAGTGTTACTAAGGCTTAACTATCCCGCGGGTTTTAAGCAGGAGCTTACTTATAAGATGCATACCGATGTAACCGGTGGCGATGGCGGCGTAGATGAGGAAGTGGTACTTACCTTTGAAACCAATCCCAAGCCGCCAAAAGAGAATCCTACTTTTGTGTTTTCGGGAAAAGTAAAACAGATGAAGTGGCATTCGGATGTTTTTGGCGAGAAAGAATCGTATGACTCTTCTGCAAAGTCAAACCCGGGCATTGATGCCGATATGGCTGCAGAGTATGGAGCATATATGGATAAAGATTTTACATTTGAGGTAGACCGTTATGGGGCCATAAAGCAAAATTTTGAGTTTACCAATACCGATATACAGTTTGAACAGCTTATAGACCTTAACAACTACTTTACTACGTTTCCTGAAAAAGAGGTAGGCGTGGGCGATACCTGGAAGGGAGGCTTTAAAAATGCAATGACCAATCAGTTGGTTACCAGAACCTATACCGTAAAGGAGATTAGTAAAAGCAATGTTACTATTGAGGTGGTATCTGTAGTGCCTGCCTTTAAAGGAGTTACTAAAGAGAGTACATATAAAGGTAATTATATAATAGACCGAAATACGGGCATGTTAGTGCGTGGCGAACTAAAGGGCACCATTAACGGTGCTGTTAGGGCTAAAATTACTATTAACCTGTCTGGTAAAAAAATATAATGCGGGCTGGTAATAGGCTACACCCGAAAATCTTAAATGAAGAAGCTGTTTATTATTTTGATCTTTTTTACAGAGATTCTATAAATTTTGATACAGCTGTAAAAGAATCATTTCTGTCCAGTATTAGTGCTGTTGCTAAAAATTAAATTTTATGATTAAAAAAATATTTTTCACACTGTTTGTTGTGGCACTTACCCTGCCGGCAGCTGCACAACATGGTTTTAAAACCTTTGCTATAGATAACTTTGTGTCGCTGAGCTTGCCGGGAGAGGCAGTAAAGCACGATACCCTGCTGAGTAATACACCTGCCGTGCAGTATTATGCGGCTGAGGGTACTACTAATTTTATAGCCCAAAAGTTATCGCTTAAAGAGGGAAATTATGCATTGGGTTCACTGCCGTATAATGAGGAGAAGCTTGAAGAAATTTATAAAGAAATTGCTGTCGGATTTTTAAAAACGGCCGGTAAGTCA
>JAZKDS010000339.1:8141-11154 GCA_040387455.1 Bacteroidota bacterium | reverse complement strand
AAGTGGTGGGCAAGGCCCTGTTGATTTTGGTGAGCGTAAGGGTTATTCACTAAAATTAATGTATAATGGAAAAGCCGGAGGAGAAAACAGATATTTTATACTGGGTGATTATATTTACATTGTATCGTGCCTGGATGTGCAGGGCGGTTATAATCCGGGTTTGGCTAAAGAAATTTTTAACAACATTATTATAAAGCCAGACAGCCCGGCACAGTTTTCTGATGAAAATTCACCGGCCTTTAAAATTGGCCAAATGCTGGCCCTGCCCTTAATAATAGGAGTTGTGGTGCTTATTGTATTTTTGGTAAAACGCAACAGGAAAAAAAGGAATCAGTAATTAGTGTTCAGTTTTCAGTGCAAGAACATGCCTGAGTGAAGTTCGATCTGAATTCTAAAATCTAAAATTTGAAATGAGAATACTCGCTATAGATTACGGCTTTAAGCGTACCGGTATTGCCGTTACCGATGAAATGCAAATGATAGCCAGTGGGCTAACCACGGTAGAGAGCCCTAAGGCCATAGCTTTTTTGCGCGATTATTTTGCTAAAGAAAAAGTGGGTGAGGTGCTTGTGGGCGAGCCGAAGCAAATGAACGGTGAACCCAGTGAGAGTGCACCCATAATAGAAGCTTTTGTGGTAAAATTCAGGACAGAATTTCCGGACATGCCGCTGGTTAGGGTAGATGAAAGGTTTACCAGCAAGATGGCTTTTCAGACGATGATAAGCAGCGGGCTCAAAAAAAAGCAGCGTCAGGACAAAGGGCTTATTGATGAAATTTCGGCAACAATTATGCTTCAGGATTATTTAGTGCAAAAAAATAACCGGTAATAATTTGTATATTCACAAAAATGCATTTTTAATGATATTGCTATTGCTATTGTGATAATTTTTACATTATTAGGTAGTAAATTTGCAGCTTCAACTACACTACAAATGTCATCAGCTATACAAAAAGAGCACGAGATTGTTCTTATTGGCGCCGGTATAATGAGCGCTACCCTGGGTATGTTTTTAAAAGAACTGATGCCCGATTTAAAGATAAGCATTTATGAAAGGCTGGATGTTGCCGCCGCCGAAAGCAGCGATGCCTGGAACAACGCCGGCACCGGGCACAGCGCCTTTTGTGAGCTTAACTATACCCCACAAAATCCGGATGGAAGCATAGATACCTCTAAGGCGGTTAAAATTGCCGAGTGGTTTGAAGCTTCTAAGCAATTTTGGGCCTACCTGGTAGAAAAAAACCTTATTACAAAACCCGAAGATTTTGTGCGCAGTATACCGCACATGAGCTTTGTTTGGGGTGCCGAAAATGTTGAGTACCTTAAAAAAAGGCACGAAGCGCTGCAAAAATTCCCGTTGTTTAAGGGCATGGAATACAGCGAAGATAAAGCTACCATAAAACAATGGATGCCCCTGGTTATGGAGGGCCGTAATGACGATGATGTTATTGCCGCCACCAATATGCCTATAGGTACCGATGTTAACTTTGGCGAGCTAACGCGCGATATGCTGGCATGGCTGGGCAAACAGCCCAACGTAAACATTTATTTTGGGCATGAGGTTACTAACATGCGCCGCAGCCGCAACGGCAGCAACAAGTGGAAGCTAAAGATAAAAGACTTAAAGACGGGCGAAAAAATACGCCAGTATGCCTCTTTCTTGTTTATAGGCGCAGGAGGCGGATCGTTACACCTGCTTGAAAAAGCCGATATCCCGGAAGGCAATGGCTTTGGCGGTTTCCCGGTAAGCGGGCAGTGGCTAAAGTGTATTAACGAAGATATTATACAAAAACATAATGCCAAGGTATATGGCAAGGCATCGGTAGGTGCGCCACCTATGTCGGTTCCGCACGTAGATACCCGCATGATAAACGGTAAAAAGGAGCTGCTTTTTGGCCCTTACGCCGGGTTTAGTACCAAGTTTTTAAAACAGGGGTCTTACTTTGATTTAACTAATTCTATACGCCTTAATAACATTAAGCCAATGCTTGCTGCAGGTTACCACAACATGGGGCTTACAAAGTACCTTATACAACAGGTTACGCAAAGTCCTGAAGACAGGCTTGAGGCACTTAAAGAATACCTTCCGGATGCTAAGATGGAAGACTGGGTGCTGGAAACAGCCGGCCAGCGCGTTCAGGTAATTAAGAAGGATGAAAAAGAAGGTGGCAAGCTGGAGTTTGGTACCGAAATGATAAGCAGTGCCGATGGTACGCTGGCAGTGCTTTTAGGGGCGTCTCCGGGTGCCAGTACAGCGGTGAGCATTATGCTGGAGCTGATGGAAAAATGCTTTGCCGATGAAATTAAAACCGATGCCTGGCAAGAAAAGCTAACCGCCATGATACCATCTTACGGGCAGTTGCTTAATGATAAGCCGGAGATGCTTGCAAAGGTGCGCCAGCACAGCGATAAGGTACTTGGGCTTATAAGCTTTTAATTATTAAGTTGAGGTGCTGCGTGAGGCAGAGTTTATTGAAGCCTCCTGATACAATTCAAAAATATATGACCCGTTAGTTTAGGCTGACGGGTTTTTTATTTCCTGAAAAAGGAGCCGTAGTTACAACATTGGCTGCAAAACAGAAGTGTTTTTTTGCTTTAAATATGTAAATTGCACTGACATTACCAAAACTTAATGACACGATCTATTTTTACACTCATTTTGGCCATTACCGTTGCCGGATGTGCTACCAATAAAAAGTTCACTGCTAAGGCCGATGAGGCCCTTAAAAAGGCAGTAGGGCAGTATACGTACCTTGCCACACAGGTGGAGCCTGGCGCTTATCCAAAAACGTATCACGCTAAAGATAATAAGTTGGAAACCAGCGATTCAGGATGGTGGTGCAGCGGGTTTTATCCGGGTACACTGCTGTTTCTTGATGAGGCACAAAATGCTCCGGAGCTTAAAAAAGAGGCGTTGTCCTTTTTGCAAGACCTTAAAAAAGAACAGTTTAACACCACAACGCACGATCTTGGCTTTATGATGTACTGCAGCTTTGGTACCGCCGAGCGCCTCTC
>JAZKDS010000339.1:6232-8131 GCA_040387455.1 Bacteroidota bacterium | reverse complement strand
GAACAGCGCCAAATCGCTTGCTACACGATATAACCCTGTGGCTAAGTGTATTAAGTCCTGGGATCCTGCCCCTTGGAACCATGCCGGGCCTACAGAGATGCCTGTTATTATAGACAACATGATGAACCTTGAGCTGCTGTTTTGGGCTACACGCCACAGCGGCGACAGTACATACTACAAAATAGCTGTAAATCATGCAGATACAAGCATGAAGAACCATTTCAGGAAGGACTTTAGCTCATTTCATGAGGTGGTTTATGATATTAATACGGGTCTGGTAACCAGGCAAATAACTAACCAAGGCGCAGCAGACAGCTCATCCTGGGCGCGCGGGCAGTCATGGGGGCTGTATGGGTATACGGTTATGTATCGTGAAACTAAAGATGTTAAGTATCTTGTTCAGGCTCAAAACATTGCGAATTATATTTTGAATAACCTGCCTAAAGATAAAGTGCCGTATTGGGACTACCAGGCGCCCGGTATACCTAATGCCCTGCGCGATTCATCGGCGGCGGCCATAACGGCTTCGGCACTGTTAGAACTTCAGGGATATAGTGATAAAGGTTTGTCAGGTAAATACTTAGGGGAGGCAAAGGCCATGCTTGATATACTGCTTTCGCCGCAATATTTTGCCACAGATAAGGCTAATGGTGGTTTCCTACTTTTACATGGAGTGGGAAATATGCCCAACAAAACAGAGGTTGATACGCCGTTATCTTATGGAGATTATTACCTGGTAGAGGCATTACTGCGATATAAAAAGCTTGAAAAATAATATAATCAGCTGTAAATCATAGATTTAAAATAATTTAAAAAATACATCGAAAAATTTGCATGAATAAATTTAATTGCCGTAAATTTGCCTAACGGTGTTAAGTTATTTATAAACTTACAATTATGGGAAGTAAAGAACGCATTTTGCGACAGAAAGAGGAGACCCGCGCCAACATACTTACAGCAGCACGGGATATCGTGAAGCAGGAGGGATGGCAGGGGTTGAGCATGCGCAAAATTGCCGATAAGATAGAGTATACCGCCCCAATTATTTACGAATACTTTTCTAACAAAGAGGCTATATTACAGGAGCTTACGGTTAAGGGTTTTGTGCTTTTAGCTAAAGACCTGGCCAATATAAAGAAAAAATACACCGCGCCCGATGAACAATTAGAAGGTATGTGGATGGCTTACTGGGATTTTGCCCGTAAAAATAAAGAAATGTACCAGCTTATGTATGGCGTGCAAATGACCTGCTGCAAACAGGGCACTCCGGAAAGTGATGGGCCGTATGACCTGATAAGCGAGGTAATAGCTGAACTGATGGGAGTAGATGACCCTGAGGAAGAAGTAATTCTGCAAAAATATTTTACGTTTTTCTCTGTAATACACGGACTTATCTCAATAAACATGATAGGCGAGGGCTTAAGCTCAGACATTAATAAACAAATACTTAAAGATGCTATTTCGGGCATTATCAGGTATATAAAAGATTAGGGCTTTTTTTGCCCAGTTGGTTAACACCGTTAGATAATTTATCATTGTTATATTATATATGCTTTTAACAGGCATTTTTTTAACCGTTTACTTAACACCGTTAGATATTTTTAAACCCTTTAAACAAACCAATTTTAGTAGTATTTTTTTGCAATCAATTTAACATCATTAAATCATTTAATCCCGTTATGAAAAAAGTTGTTTTTATATCCGTACTTGCCCTAACTGCATTACTGTATGCATGTTCCGGCAATAATGCCCAGGCTCCTGCCGCTGCACAGGCACAGCCTTTACCTGTGTATGAGGTTGCTGCACATGATGCCTTTACCTGGCAGGAATATCCGGTAACGCTGGAAGGTCGCACCGATGTTGAAATCCGTCCGCAGGTGGATGGCTACCTACAGAAAA
>JAZKDS010000339.1:0-6222 GCA_040387455.1 Bacteroidota bacterium | reverse complement strand
TACTGCAGGCCAGGCGATCTTTAAAATTGAAGACCACCGCTATCGCGAAGCGCTTAATAATGCCACAGGCACGCTAAACGCTGCCGATGCCGCGCTTATCAATGCAAAGCTTGAGGTTGAAAAGCTAACGCCACTGGTTGAAGGCAAGGTAATATCTGAATACCAGCTTAAATCGGCAAAGGCCTCTCTTAAAATTGCCGAAGCCAACAAAAAACAGGCCGAAGCTGGTGTTGCATCTGCAAGGATCAACCTTAACTACACTACGGTTACTGCCCCGGTTAGTGGCTATATTACCCGCCTTCCTAAAAAACAGGGTAGCCTTGTATCTGCTGCCGACCCAATGCCGTTAACCACTTTATCTGACATTGCCGAAGTACATGCTTATTTTTCGCTTAGCGAGGCTGATTTTATCACGTTCCGCGAAAAATACCAGGGTAACACGCTGAATGACAAGATTAAAAACCTGCCGCCGCTTGCACTTGTACTGCCTAACAGTACTGAATATGAGCAAAAAGGCAAGGTAGATATGGTAGATGGCCAGTTTGATAAAACTACCGGTGCTATAACCCTAAGGGCGAGTTTCCCTAATGCTAAAGGCCTGTTGCGCTCTGGCAATACTGGCAAAGTAAGGCTTGGCCTTCCGTATGCCAATGCACTCCTTATACCGCAGGCTGCCACGATAGAAATACAGGATAAATTATTTGTATACACTGTAGATACCGCCAATAAAGTAACCAAGACACAGGTAAACATCATTGGCAAATCAGGTACTGACTATCTTATAAAAGACGGCCTTAAAAACGGTGACAGGATAGTGTACAAAGGCTTTGAAACCCTACAGGACGGTACTGTTATCGTTCCGCAAAAAATGGCCCCCGTAGTTGCTGCCAAGTAATTTAAAACTAACTATTTAACATCAATTAAACATGTTTAAGAAATTTATAGACCGGCCGGTTTTGGCTACGGTCATAAGCGTCCTATTGGCTATTTTGGGGGTCATTGGCGTTACTTCACTACCCCTTACGCAGTTTCCTGACATAGCCCCACCGGCAGTACAGGTAACCGCGGTTTACCCCGGTGCAAATGCCGAAACAGTATTGCGCTCTGTAGCTCCATCGCTTGAAGAATCCATTAACGGTGTAGAGAACATGAGCTACATGACCTCTACCGCCAGTAACGATGGTTCGTTGATAATAAGCGTATACTTTAAGCTGGGTACTAACCCTGACCAGGCTGCTGTAAACGTACAAAACCGTGTGGCACAGGCTACAAGCCAGCTACCGGCAGAGGTGGTGCAAGCAGGTGTTACCACGGCCAAGCAGCAAAACAGCCTTATTATGGTGGTAGACCTGTTCTCTGAAAACGAGACGGAATATGACCAGACCTTTTTGGCCAACTATGCCCAGATAAATATCATCCCTGATATAAAAAGGATTCCTGGCGTGGGGCAGTCCATCATCTTTGGTGGTAATAAAGACTACTCCATGCGTGTATGGCTTAACCCGTCGCAAATGGCTTCCTACAGCATCAGCCCTCAGGAGGTTATGGCTGCCATACAGGACAAAAACCTTGAGGCCGCTCCCGGTAAATTTGGTGAAAACAGCCCTGAGTCTTTTGAGTATGTAATCAAATATAAAGGCAAGCTAAACAAGCCATCGGACTATGAAAACATCATTGTGCGCACCAATACCGATGGTACTATGCTGCACCTTAAAGATGTAGCCCGTATTGAGTTTGGCGCCTATACCTATGGTAACTTTACCCGTGTAAACGGCAAGCCCGGCGTTAATATCGCTGTGATGCAATTGCCTGGCTCTAACGCTAATGACATACAGATAGCGGTAGATAAGCTAATGGAGAAGGCCTCTAAAAACTTCCCTAAAAAGGTTAAGCACCTTATATTATACAACACAAAAGTAATGCTTGATGCCAGTATTGAGCAGGTAGAGCATACGCTTATTGAGGCTTTTATATTAGTATTTATAGTAGTGTTCCTGTTCCTTCAGGATTTCAGGTCGACGCTTATACCGGCCATAGCCGTTCCGGTGGCCTTGCTGGGTACGTTCTTCTTTATGTCGGTCTTTGGTTTCTCTATCAACCTCCTTACGCTGTTTGCATTAGTATTGGCAATTGGTATTGTGGTGGATGATGCCATCGTCGTCGTCGAGGCGGTACACGCCAAGATGGAGCATAAACACCTTTCGCCTAAAGCGGCCACTACATCGGCCATGAGCGAAATTACAGGCGCCATCATATCTATTACACTGGTAATGTCGGCCGTATTCCTTCCGGTAGGTTTTATGCAGGGGTCAACAGGCGTATTTTACAGGCAGTTTGCCTTTACGCTGGCCATAGCCATTGTTATTTCGGCCATCAACGCCTTAACACTAAGCCCGGCACTGGCAGCACTGTTTTTAAAACAACACGCCCCTAAAGCCAATGGCGAAAAACCAAATCTTAAAGAGCGCTTTTTTGCGGGCTTTAATGTAGGGTTTGATAAAATAACCAATCGTTATGTGGGCAGCCTGCGCTTTTTAGTACGCTACCGCTGGGCCAGCCTTGGTGCATTGGCCGTGGTAATTGGTGCCACCGTATACATGGTAAGGACTACGCCATCGGGCTTTATACCGAGCGAAGACCAGGGCTTTATAGCTGTGTCATTATCTATGCCCGCAGGTACATCGTTAGACCGTACCAGTAAAGCCATGGAAGAAGCAGAAACCGCATTAGGCACAATGGAATCTAAGCGTACCCTGATGGGGCTGTCAGGCTTTAATATACTTACACAGTCATCAAGCCCGTCGTTTGGTGTAGCGTTTATATTGCTTAAAGAGTCTAAAGAAAGGGGCGAGGTTAAAGATATCAATGCTATTATGGATCAGGCACGCCAAAAGCTTTCGGCCATAAAAGGGGCTAACTTCTTTGTATTTACATTCCCTACCGTTCCCGGTTTCAGTAACGTAGACGGACTTGATATGGTGCTGCAGGACCGTACCGGCGGCAGCCTTGAAAAGTTTAGCGGCGTGGGTAATAAATTTATAGGCGAGCTGATGAAACGCCCTGAAATAGCGGTAGCGTTTACATCGTTCCGTGCCGATTACCCGCAGTTTGAAATGCAGGTAGATGACGTAAAGGCAGAGCAGCTGGGCGTTAGCGTTAAAGCGCTGATGCAAACCGTTCAGGCGTATTATGGTAGTGCACAGGTTAGTGATTTTAACCGTTTTGGTAAATACTACCGTGTTATGGTACAGGCCGATAAAGGCAACCGTGCCACGCCTGAATCGCTTGATGCGGTGTTTGTTAAGAATAAAACGGGCGAAATGGTACCCATAAACACACTTGTAAAATTAGTACGTGTGTATGGCCCTGAAAATGCCTCGCGCTACAACCTGTTTAACTCTATGGGGATAAACGCCATACAAAAACCGGGTTACAGCTCTGGTGATGCCATTAAAGCGGTGGAAGAAGTGGCCGCACAACAACTGCCACTGGGCTATACTTATGAGTTTTCTGGGATGACGAAGGAAGAGATATCATCTGGCGGACAGTCGGCGGTTATTTTCGGCTTAAGCCTTGTGTTTATCTACTTCCTGCTTGCAGCACAGTATGAAAGTTACATCCTGCCTATGGCTGTAATATTATCTATCCCTACAGGCATCTTTGGTGTATTTGTAGCCATTGGCCTTACGGGTATATCAAACAATATTTATGTGCAGGTGGCGCTGGTAATGCTTATAGGGCTCCTCGCCAAGAACGCCATCCTTATTGTAGAGTTTGCCGTGCAGCGAAGACGGGCCGGCAAAACACTGCTTTCATCTGCCATTGAGGCTGCTAAGCTTAGGCTAAGGCCTATTATCATGACATCGCTTGCCTTTATTGTGGGTCTTATCCCGATGATGAGCGCCACGGGGCCATCGGCTCAGGGTAACCACTCTATAAGTATTGGTGCTGCCGGTGGTATGATCTCGGGTGTTGTACTGGGCTTATTTATCATACCGGTGCTGTTTATCGTATTCCAGTATTTACAGGAAAAGGTATCGGGCAAAATGGGTAACAATGAGCTTGAAGGCGAATTAGAACATATAAAATAATTAAAATGAAGTATAGTAATTATATAATGCTGCTTTTGCTGTTGGTTATTACCGGCTGTAAGGTATCTAAAGATGTGGAAACACCGCAACCGGAGCTGCCACAGGCGTATAGGAATGCCTTTGCTACCGATACCAACACGATTGCAGATATAGAGTGGAAAAACTTTTTTCCCGATCCTAATTTACAGGAACTTATAGGCAAAGCCATATCTGGTAATTATGACCTGCAAATTGCTCTTAAAAATATTGAGAGCTCCGGGCTTTTGCTTCGCCAGTCTAAATGGGGGCAGGTACCGCAGGCTAATTTGTTTGTCAATGCCAGTACGTCTATCCCTTCGCAAAACAGCCTTAACGGTATTAGCCTTAATAATTTTTTGGGCACCAGCCATATAGAAGATTATAGCACGGGGGCATCACTTTCGTGGGAAGCCGATATTTGGGGCAAGATAAGCAGCCGTAAAAAAGAAGCGCTTGCCACTTACCTTAAAACGGAGGAGGCTAAAAAAGCCATCCAGGCGAACATAGTGTCGCTTGTGGCACAGGGTTATTATAACCTGCTTATGCTTGATGCCCAGCTTGATATTGCCGTAAAAAACCGCAACCTTAGCGAGAATACCGTAAACATGGTTACCCGCCAGTTTGATGCCGGCCAGGTTACCCACCTGGCGGTAGAGCAGGCCGAAGCCCAGCGCTTAAGGGCCGCGCAAATTGTGCCACAACTGGAAAAAGAGATTATCATTCAGGAGAATGCACTTAGCATCCTTACGGGTGCATTGCCATCGGAAATTGTGCGTGGTAAAGGCCTTGCCACCCAGTTGCATGATAACCTGCCTACGGGCTTACCGGCTACCATGCTGAGCCACAGGCCTGATATAAAAGCTTTAGAATATGAGCTTAATGCCGCTAATGCCCGTGTGGGTATTGCTAAGGCATTTATGTATCCGGCGCTTAATATTACAGCTACGGGCGGGCTTAACTCCTTTAAAGCAGATAACTGGTTTAACATGCCGGCATCGCTTTTTGGGTTAGTAGCCGGAAGCCTTACACAGCCCTTGCTACAGGGCAGGAAGCTTAAAACCCAGTATCAGGTTGCCAAAACCGAACGCGAAAAAGCCGTGCTTGCCTTTAGGCAGCAGGTGCTGGTTGCGGTAGGCGAGGTGAGTGACGCACTGGTGGAAATAGAAAAATTACAGGAAGAAGTGGCTTTTGCCAATTCCCGTGTAACCAACCTGCAAAAAGCGGTAAGCAATGCCGATAAACTTTTTGCAAGCGGCTTGGCTAACTACCTGGAGGTTATTACGGCACAAAGCAATGTGCTGCAAAGCGAGCTTGAACTGGCCGCTGTAAAAAGAAACCAGATGTCTGCCGAAGTGCGCCTTTACAAATCACTTGGCGGAGGCTGGAAATAACTGTGTTTTATTGATGTGGAAAGGGCTGCCTGTAATGGGCAGCCCTTTTTTTGTGTTTTTATTTGCTTAAAACAGCCTCTATAGCCTGTAATTCTTCGGGGCTAAAGGTTATGTTTTTAAGGCTTTGCAACGAATCAAGCACCTGCTCTGGCCTGCTTGCACCTATAAGCACCGATGTTACCCTGCTGTCCTTCAATAACCATGATAGCGCCATGTGGGCAAGCTTTTGGCCGCGCTGCTTTGCTATATCGTTCAATTGTTTTATTTGTTCAATTTTTTCGGGCGTTATGTGGCTTTCATTTAAAAACACACCGCTTGTTGCAATACGCGAATCGGCCGGGATGCCGTTAAGGTATTTATCGGTTAGTAGGCCCTGCGCCAGTGGCGAAAAGGGTATACAGCCCACGCCGTTGTTGCCCAACACATCCATAAGGCCTTCTTCGGCATTGCGCACAAACATGCTGTATTTGGGCTGGTGTATCAGGCAGGGCGTGCCCAGTTCTTTTAATATGGCAATGGCTTTTTGCGCCTGCTCGGCATTATAATTTGATAACCCTGCGTAGAGCGCCTTGCCCTGGCGCACAATAAGGTCGAGCGCGGCCATGGTTTCTTCCAGCGGGGTATCCGGGTCTGGCCTGTGGTGGTAAAAAATATCCACATAGTCCAGTTTCATGCGCTTAAGGCTCTGGTCAAGGCTTGATATAAGGTATTTCTTGCTGCCC
>JAZKDS010000338.1:0-3878 GCA_040387455.1 Bacteroidota bacterium | reverse complement strand
GCGATGAGCGAAGAAATGCGCCGCGACGAAACTATTTACCTAATGGGTGAAGAGGTTGCCGAATATAACGGTGCCTATAAAGCTTCTAAAGGCATGCTTGACGAGTTTGGCGCCAAGAGGGTTATAGATACCCCAATTGCCGAGCTTGGTTTTGCTGGTATTGCTGTGGGCAGCGCCATGAATGGCAACAGGCCTATTGTAGAATTTATGACATTTAACTTTGCCCTTGTGGGTATTGACCAGATAATAAACAATGCGGCCAAAATTCGCCAAATGAGTGCCGGCCAGTTTAACTGCCCTATCGTGTTCCGCGGGCCTACCGGTTCTGCCGGGCAGCTTGGTGCAACACACTCTCAGGCTTTTGAAAACTGGTATGCAAACACTCCGGGACTTAAGGTGGTTGTGCCTTCTAACCCATATGATGCAAAAGGACTTTTAAAAGCGTCTATTCGTGATAACGATCCGGTTATCTTTATGGAATCTGAGCAAATGTATGGCGATAAAGGTGAAGTGCCAGAAGGTGATTACACTATTCCGCTTGGTGTTGCAGATGTTAAGCGTGAAGGTAAAGATGTAACTATTGTTACTTTTGGTAAAATCATCAAAGAAGCTTTTGCTGCTGCAGATGAACTTGAAAAAGAAGGCATAAGCTGCGAAATTATCGACCTTAGGACGATTCGCCCTATGGACCACAAAACCATACTTGATTCGGTTAAAAAAACAAACAGGCTTGTAGTGCTTGAAGAGGCCTGGCCATTTGGTTCTATCGCATCTGAAATTACTTATATTGTACAGGAGCAGGCATTTGATTACCTTGATGCACCTATACAAAGGATTACTACAGCAGATACCCCTGCGCCTTACTCTCCGGTTCTTTTAAAAGAGTGGATACCTAACGCGGGTGATGTTGTAAAAGCCGTGAAAAAAGTTATGTATAAATAACAAAATATTGCTTTATATTTGAAACTTCATCATACTAAATGATGAAGTTTTTTGTTTATAGCCTTTATGGAAAGAAAATTACTGTTTTTAACCGGGTTGCTTTTATTTGTTACAGGTTCCCTTTTTTCTCAAACTAAAATTTCTGGTATTGTTCTCGACGAAAAAGGCGAGGCAATGCCTTATGTAAGCGTATTTTTCAAGGGTACTAACAATGTGGTGATTACCAGCGAAAACGGTAAGTTTTATCTTGAAGCCAAGGCTGTTTATACCGATGTTGTTTTTGCATTTGACGGCTATACCAATAAAGAGCTGCACCTTGACAATCCGGTTAATCTTAACCTTACCATTAATATGGTGCAGTCTGAAGAGATTAAGGAAGTGGTTGTGTATAGTGGTAAAACGTCAAAAAAAAATAACCCGGCTATAGATATTTTGCGCAAAATATGGGAGCGCCGCCGCAAAAACGGCCTCAAGATGTTTAAGCAATATGCCTATGATAAGTATGAAAAGGTAGAGTTTGACCTTAATACTATAGACAGTGCCATGGTAAACAGCCGGGTTTTTAAAGGTATGGAGTTTATTTTTGACCAGGTAGATACCAGTAATGTAACCGGTAAAACCTATCTGCCTATATTTATAAATGAGCAGCTGGGCAAAGTATATGGAGATAATACAAACGGCAAAAAGAAAGAAACCGTTTCGGCTAACCGTAATAGTGGCTTTAGCGATAACCAGCAAATTATTGCCTTTGTAAAAGACCTGTATGCCGAATATGATATTTATGACAACTACCTTAAATTTTTTGATAAAGACTTTGTAAGCCCGCTTTCGCGCACGGGTATTAACGTGTATAACTACGTGCTGGCAGACAGTTCTTTTATAGATAAAAAATGGTGCTATAATATTGTGTTTTATCCGCGCCGCAAGGCAGAGCTTACTTTTAAGGGTAACTTTTGGGTAAACGATACCACTTTTGCCATAAAGCAAATAAGCATGTCGGCCAGTAAGAGTGCTAACATTAACTGGGTAAAGGATATTTATATAGAGCAGGAATTTGAGGTGCTTAACGACTCAGTTTTCTTACTGAAGCGCGACCACATGATGAGCGACTTTGCCCTTAATAAAAAGGAAGAAAGCAAAGGCGTATATGGCAAGCGTACTACCTTGTTCCGTGATTATGTATTTGACCAGAAAAAGCCTGACGATTTTTACAAACCGGAAGTAAATTATTATGATGATGAGGTACATAATAAAACCGATGAATATTGGGATGAAAATCGGTTTGAGTCGCTCAATAACGATGAGCGGGGTGTGTATAAAATGCTCGATACCTTAAAAACCGTACCTAAGTTTAAGCGTATGTACAGCCTTGTGGCCACGTTGGGCAGCGGGTACTATCAAATGGGGCACTTTGACTATGGCCCTATATTCTCCACCTTTGGTTATAATGATGTAGAGGGGCTTAGGCTGCGCACGGGCGGGCGTACTTATTTTGGGCAAAACGACCCCTGGCGTGTTGAGGGCTATACGGCATATGGCTTTAAAGACGATAAATTTAAATATGGCATATCGGGTAAATGGATGGTTGATAAAAAGAACCGTATCATTCTTTCTGCCGGTAACCGCCGCGATGTAGAGCAGATAGGAGTAAGCCTTACCGCTACAAACGATGTGCTTGGGCGTAGCTTTGCATCATCATCACTATTTTCCAGCGGAAACAACAACAAGCTTACTAATATAAGCTTTACCACTTTTGCGGCCGAGATAGAGCCGTTAAAAAACCTTGTGTTCCGCAGCAGCCTTAATTACCGCACACTTAGATCGGCATCGCCTGTATTTAACCTTGATTACTGGGTAGATCCTAACGACCATTCCTTGGGTGTAGAGAGTAATGTAAACCAATATGAGTTTGGTGCGCAGATAGACTATACGCCCAAACGCCGCACTATTGGCTTTGGGGTAGAGCGCAGCGATGTAGACCTTAATTATGCACGTGTGTTTGTAAACTTCTCGCAGGGTATTAAAGGCCTTTTTGATAGCGATTTTGATTACCAGAAACTTCAGTTGTATTACCGCCAGCCAGTGCTTGTGGGCGGCTTTGGCCGCTTGTTTGCCACCTTTGAAGCCGGTAAGATATTTGGTACTGTGCCACTGGGGCTAATGGGTATTGTGCCCGGTAACCAAAGCTGGTTTAGTATAGAAAACACCTACAACCTGCTTAACTATTATGATTTTGTGGCTGATGAATATGTGTCGCTGCACTTTGAGCATAATTTTAACGGCAGGCTGTTTAGCCGCATTCCGTGGATAAGAGATTTAAACCTTCGAGAGATTATAGGTATAAAAGGTGTGTATGGCACCGTTAGCGATGCTAATATCGCCCTTAATGCATCAAACACCATTTATCGCGCGCCAGAGGATGTGTACTGGGAGTATCATGCAGGTGTAGGCAATATATTTAAAGTATTCAGGATAGATTTTGCATGGAGGGGTAGTTATTTTAATATACCAGATGCTAATAAATTTGCCATTAAAGGCTCATTTGGATTCTATTTTTAACGTGTTTATTCATTGTTACTACGCATGCCTAACTTATTTTATAAGCGTATTTATGAAACGTAGCTTACTGGCTTTTATGTTTGTTTTATTATTTGCATCCTGTAAAGAAAATGCAGTGCCGGCACCGGCTGCAAATACAGGAAAACAATATCCGGCTCTTGTAGCAGGGATTCATAACCCTGATGGAACATATAGTGTGCAAAACGCAGATGTTATAAAACAAAAATGGCAAAAAAGGCTTTATCAGGTTGAGGGTATAAGAGGTAAAATAATATCGCTTGATATTGTAAAAACCAAAACTGTTGATGACAGTGCTATAAGTTTTTTTATGCTTGTAGCAAAGTTTAACGATGGGCAAACTACTCTTGCTACGCCCT
>JAZKDS010000337.1:16859-17265 GCA_040387455.1 Bacteroidota bacterium | reverse complement strand
GCATAAGCCGATACTATTGATAAAAAACATAACGATAGTAAAGTAATTTTCTTAATCATAGCCTTAAAATTATAATCTTTTATCATGGGCTAAAATAATATTTTATTTATTATAAAAGCACTATGCATCAACAATTTAATTATAAAAAAGCCGGTATTTATTATAAAAAAAGCCATTCTTTTCAGAATGGCTTTTTACTATATCATTTTCAGGATAATTATCTTTTTTCGATACCCACAAAGTCCCTTAGGGCTGCACCGGTATAAATTTGGCGCGGACGGCCTATTGGCTCTTTGTTAAGGCGCATTTCTTTCCACTGGGCAATCCAGCCCGGAAGGCGGCCTATGGCAAACAGCACGGTAAACATCTCTGTAGGGATGCCCAGCGCCCTGTAAATAATACCCGA
>JAZKDS010000337.1:0-16849 GCA_040387455.1 Bacteroidota bacterium | reverse complement strand
CAAGCTTTTTAGCAATGTTAAGTATCGGGTCGTTTACACCAAGCGAAGCAAGTACATCGTCTGCCGCTTTTTTGATGATTTTAGCACGTGGGTCAAAGTTTTTGTACACACGGTGGCCAAAGCCCATAAGGCGGAACGGATCGTCTTTATCTTTTGCTTTTGCAAGGTATTTATCGGCATCGCCACCGTTTGCCTGAATTTCTTCAAGCATTTCAAGTACCGCCTGGTTAGCACCGCCATGCAGCGGGCCCCAAAGTGCAGATACACCGGCAGAGATAGAAGCAAAAAGGCTTGCCTGAGACGAACCTACTATGCGCACGGTAGATGTAGAACAGTTTTGTTCGTGGTCTGCATGCAGTATAAACAGCTTATCAAGCGCGCTTATAATGGTAGGGTCTAATTTATAAGGGCCTGTAGGAAGCTCAAACATAAGCCTCATAAAGTTTTCTACATAGCCTTTGGTGTTGTCATAATAATTTAATGGGTAACCCATGTTTTTACGGAACGTCCAGGTGGCAACAACCATAAATTTACCCATTGTTTTGCAAATGGTGTCATACAGTTCCTGGTTGTCTGCTACGTTAACCGGTTGTGGGTTAAAAGCAGTAAGGGCGCTGGTTAACGATGCCAAAATACCCATTGGGTGGGCATTTTTAGGAAAACCGTCAATAATATTTTTCATCTCCTCGTTAACGAGGGTGTATTTACGTATGTCGTTTTCAAATTTTTCGATCTGCTCTGCGGTAGGCAGTTCACCAAAAATAAGAAGGTAAGAAACTTCAAGGAAATTAGAGTTTTCTGCAAGCTGCTCTATTGAGTAGCCCCTGTAGCGTAGTATCCCTTCTTCTCCATCAAGAAAAGTAATGGCACTTTTGCAGGCTCCAGAATTTTTAAAACCGGGATCAAGTGTAATAGCGCCGGTTTCGCTGCGCAGTTTATCAATATCAATGGCAACTTCGTTTTCGGTCCCTGTAAATGTGGGGAACTCATACTTCTTGCCACCAATTTCCAATATTGCAATATTTGACATGATTGTATTTATTTTATTTTGGTTTGGAACAATATATTCCTGCGAATTTAAGGAATTACTATTTATCTGTAAAGAAAAAACTATATTATAATCGATATTTTGACGTAAGTACTACATAAAATGTAATGAAAAATAAAAGAGCCGATAACGAATGTTACAGGCTCTTTACATAGATATATTTAGGTAGTGGAAAACAAATAGATTCTTTTATTACCTGCCCTGCACAACCTGGCAGAAAGCACAGGGCAATGTGGTAACGAAAGTCTTTTTCAATGCTCTTTACACTATAGTCTGTATATTTTTAAAAAGGTTGCGCGCATTGTTGAAAAAAGTTTAATAAAAAAATAAAGCCGCACGATTGTGCGGCTTATATATTGGGTCAGGGTATATTACTCCTTTACAATCTTCTCTACTTTTAGGCCTTTATCTGTAGTTACTTTTACAAAATAAATACCGGCTGCCCTACCCGAAACATCCAGGGTTGCAGTAGTATCATTAACCAGTACAGTTTGCAGCAGCCTACCCTGTATATCATACAACTGTACACTTTGCAGCTGCCCAGCGACACTAATGTTTATTAAGCTGTTTGCAGGATTAGGATATACTTTTACCGAGTTGTCTAAAACAGGAGTATCAGTACCCATTATATTAAATACTGTGGTAGCAGTATTTGTATCAACCGGTGCACTGTAATCATAAAATATCCTGGCCTGGCTGTTTATAGCGGCTCCTTGCACAAGGTTAGATTTGCTCTTAGCTTTAAACAGTATATTGCCACCACCCGTAGCCGAAAGGTTAGCACTTTGCACCGATATCCTTAGCCTATTACCGGTTACACTTGCCGTTACCGGCTGCGAGCTGTTTAATATTTGTATACTACTTACATCAAACTGCGCAGGGTCAAAATCATTTTCTATAACCACATTACTAACCATCCCTGTACCTTCATTAGTATAGCGCACCACATAGTGCATGTATTCACCTATAGCAGTTACGGGGGCTGCGGTGCCTTCTATACAGGTAATGCTGTTACCACTGTAAGATGCTACCGCCTCCTGGCTTAGGGTATGATTGTTATCCGCAGGCAATACATCGCCGGTTGCACTGGCTGCTGCATCAAAAGTAAGCACATCGCCTACCGTTACAGGAACCGCATCTGTAGGGGTATGCACACCCAGGGTTATTAGCACCTCGCGGCTTTCAAAGGGCTGCAGGTTTGTGTAATCCCAAATATAAGTTGCCATGTTGCCGTTAAACTGCATATCTGTAGCATAAGGCATAAAGCTGTTGGTATAAAAATTGAAACGTGAAAAATCCCACGTGCAGTTTACTGAACCGTTTAACACCTGGCTGCCTTTATTTTTATATACCATTTTATAAATGGCATCCTGGCCGGGAACAGGAGGTATTATAGGCTCCATTACAATTTCTATATCCGGGTTTACACCTGCCGGAGCAATACAAAAGTCAACTGTTTGCTGAGAATATACTCCCGGAGGAAAGTTTACCGACCCTGTTGAAGGCGAAGCGGTATAATAACTTTCTTCAAACTGTGGTACGATAGTAAAGTTACCTTCAAGCATATAAAATTCATAATGCCCTAATGCATCGGTAAAAGCCGAACAGCTCTCTGCACCCGCAGTAGCACCTACTTTTACAAACTTTTGCGAAAAATCTCCCGAGTCGCAGCCGTTGCCTTCATCATCAAAAGTCAGCGTGCCATCAATGGTATTATAATTGCCTCCCGGTGTAAACGAGCAAAAAGAATTTGCCGTTGCATTAGTATAGCCACCGGTTGCTAAAAGATTATTTACTATAGCAGCTTCGTCTTCATCAATACACACATAAGCCAGCCCTGCATTGCCAGTCCAGTTATTTGTTGCGCCACCGTCTTGCAGCGCGCCGTTTTTAAGATTTAAATAGGTAATATTATTACTTGAACAGCTTAATGCATTAAACTGCGGGCAATCAGAAAAATCAAGCTGCGAAATATTATTAAAAGAACAGTTAACAGACACCAGGTATTCCATACCGGTAAAAGCAAGTGCTGATAGCTGGTTGTTGTTACACATTAGTATTTCGAGATGGTCTAACCCTGCCACAGTAAGCGATGTTAACTGGTTATGGGCACAGTTAAGCTCTCTAAGATCTGTAACCGCTGCTGCATTAAAAGCCGTTAAGCTATTATACTGCACATACAGCACCCTTAGGTTACTAAAATACTGTAATCCTTCAAGCGATGCTATACCACTGTTTTGCAGGTAAAGCTCACGAATATCATCTGCCTCATCCTGGTCTATCTCTCCATCACCATTTGCATCAGCAAAAATAAAATCGCCACTGCTGTCTGCGGCCACCATATTATAGTCAGGAGCCGATGTTACCAGCTTATTTTTAAGGGCAGCATCAGGTATACTTATAACCTGGGCACCCGCCATAGCGGTAAAGAGTAATAAGTAAAGTAATATACTGTTTTTCATAATAACTATCCCGGGTTAAAAAGCCAAATCTAACTAAATACTTGGCAAATATGTTAAATGATTTAGAATTTTAATCATTTGACTTAGAATTCGCATGTTTATAATGAACGCAGCAGCTCCTGCATCCTGTCTTTTTTACGCTGGCTGATAGGCAGGTGGCTGTTATCGGCCATTACAGCATAGCCACCATCTTTTTTAATGTACGATTTTAAATAGGCCAGGTTTATAAGGTGAGATTGATGTATACGTTCAAAGCCCTGCTCGCTAAGCATTTCTTCATACTCTTTAAGCGTTTTTGCAATCAGCACCGGCTTGTTATCCTTAATATAAAACTTGGTATAATTGTCCTGGCTCTCCAGCCTTATAATATCGGCTACCTCAAAAAGGTGAATACCATCGCTGGTACTAAGGGCTATACGCTTAAACTTATCTACTTTTTTCCTTATGTTTTCCAGCAGGAGGTCAATATGCGCATAGTTATCATTATTGCTCAGTACTTTTTTAATTTTCTCAACTACCTTGCGCAAATCTTCAGGATCTACCGGTTTAAGCAAATAATCGAGCGCACTAAACCTAAAAGCCTTAACAGCAAACTCCTCATGGGCGGTAATAAACACCACATGGCTGGTAAGCCTGCCCTGTTTTTGGGTTAGCTGCTCCAGTATATCAAAGCCGGTACCGTCGCCCAGTTGTATGTCTAAAAAAATTACATCGGGCTTATGGGTTTCAATAGCCGCAATACCACCCTTTACATTCTCGGCCTCGCCCAGTATATGTATATCCGGGGCATACATAGCAAGCAATGCTTTCATGCCCTGGCGCAGGTTGCTGTCGTCATCTATAAGTAATGCTGTAATCATCTAATTAGAAGAGTATTGAATGGGTAAATTTAGTGTAATTATGGTTCCGGCCGGCGCACCGGTGGCATCTTTTCTTTCAATTATCTCAACCTGAGATATTTTTGATGTAACGGCCTGTATCACTTCAAGGCGTTTACGCGTAATTTCGAGCGCCATGCTCTTGTGTACCGTAACCGAGTTTTCTTTAAGTTTCTTAGAGCGGTGTATACCCACGCCATCATCGGTAATGGTACACACCAGCTTATCTTTATCAAGGCGAAAATCAATGTAGATATTACCTTTTACCTTTTTAGGCACAATGCCGTGTATAATAGCATTTTCTACAAAAGGCTGAAGCAATAAAGGCGGTATGGCCATATCATCTTCTATATGATGGTCTTTTGTAATACTAAATTCAAACATTTGGTTAAAGCGCAGTTGCTCCAGCTCCAGGTAGTTTTGCAGCCCCTCTATTTCTTTATCTATCGGTATAAGCGATTCCTTACTGTATTCCAGTGTTAAGCGCATCAGCTTACTGAATTTTGCCAGGTATTTTATAGCCGAATCGGTACCGTTTTGCACTATAAAGCTACTGATAGACCCAAGACAGTTAAATACAAAGTGCGGATTCATTTGCAGGTGCAGGGCTTTTTGCTCATACTCGGCAAGGTCGCGCTGCAGCGTAAGGCGTTTTTTAAGCTGAAGCCTGCTGTATACTAAAAAGGCTATGCCAAAAAGCAGAAGCGCAAATAACACCGTAAACAAAATTTGCATACGGTGGCGTTTGGCCTGCTCGCTATATACAGCCATCTTTTTTTCGTTCTCTACCTTTTGAAGTGCTGCTTTACGTTCAAACTCATAGTTCATCTCTTCACGAACCATGGCTTTTATATTCTCGTTATTATTGATGCTCTCGCGGGCATCGCTGTATTTTTTATAATGCGATAAAGACTGTGCCGTATTGCCCATTTTTTCATAGAGCTCGCTCAATACTTTTTCAGATTCCATAACCAGCTCCGGCACGCCAATTTCATTAGCCATATCTGCCGATTTTTGCAGGTATTTTATGGCTTCAGCATTTTTATTTTGTTGCGCATAAATACCTCCCAGTTTCACTAAAGATGTAGCCGCTCCATATTTTTCGCCCGTCTCTTCATAAATAGCAAGGGCACTGTTGTAGTTTTTTTCCGCACTGGCATACTCATCACGACGGCTGTAGTAATTGCCCAGGTTATTATATAAATGCGCAAGGCTGCTCTGCACCTTATGTTCTTCGAGTATCTTTTTTGCTTTGGTAAAAGATTGCAATGCTTTATCAAACTCATTGCGGGCAAGGTATATATTGCCAATATTTGTAATGGTTATCCCTAACGATTCATAATCGCCGGTTTTCTTTTGTATCCATTCGGCTTTATTAAAATATTCAAGCGCCTTACCATATTCTTTTTGAGATTCATATACTATACCTATGTTGTTGCTGGCTACGCCTACAATCTCTTCATCCTTTATATCTTCATAAATCTTAAGCGCCTTAAAATAATACTCTAATGCTTTAGCATAGTTATTTTGCTCACTACACACCACCCCAATGCTACCATAGGCCCTGCCAAGACCATCTTTAATGTCTTTTATACTTTTTTTATCGGCAGTTTTAAGCATCTCCTCATAAATAGCCTGTGCATTGGTAAAGCTTTTAAGCGCTTCTGTATACTTGCTGAACATAATATTGGCATTGCCAATATTAACCCATGCCGTAGCCTGCGGATACATAATATGCTTTTCAGCAGCAAGTGCCAGCGCTTTTTTAGCATAATCCATTGTCATAGACGGATTTTCGTCTACATATTCAATAGCAATATCATTAAGCAACTTTGCTTTCTCGGCATCAGAGGTTTCTTTGCTAAGCCTGTTTTTAAGGCTGTCAATCACTTTATTTTGGGAGAATGCCGGCGCAAATACAAACACCATCAATACCGGCAACAGTTTTAAAAGCTTCATAAGCAGATTCTTATTCTGAAACAAATGTATAATTTAGAATTGATATATTTTAAGCTGTTTAGAATTTGAGGGGAATTGTTTAGAATTCGTATGCAAGTTCATGGTTTAGAGATACAAATCATGAACACGTGCCGTATTATTCTTAGTACCTAAGTCCCTCAGAAACCCAGCACCTTCAACAAAAAAACCGCCCTTGTGGGGCGGTTTCTATATCAATTATAAAGAAAATTATTTCTTGATTTTGAATGCTTTTTCACCTGGAAAATAAGCTACATCTCCAAGCTCCTCTTCTATGCGAAGAAGTTGGTTATACTTAGCCATACGGTCAGAACGAGAAGCAGAACCTGTTTTGATCTGGCCACAGTTAAGTGCCACAGCAAGATCGGCAATAGTGTTATCTTCAGTTTCGCCCGAACGGTGAGACATTACAGATGTATAACCGGCATTGTGCGCCATGTTTACAGCCGAAATAGTTTCGGTAAGTGTACCAATCTGGTTAACTTTAATAAGGATTGAGTTAGCAATACCTTCGTTAATACCTCTTTCAAGACGCTCAACGTTAGTAACAAATAAATCATCTCCTACTAACTGTACTTTATCACCTATTTTATCAGTAAGGTATTTCCAGCCAGCCCAGTCGTTTTCCTGCATACCATCTTCAATAGAGATGATAGGGTATTTAGCAGCAAGCTCAGCAAGGTAATCTGCCTGCTCTTCGCTGGTACGGATTTTACCTGTTTCTCCTTCAAATTTAGTATAGTCATATTTGCCGTTAACGTAAAACTCAGAAGCAGCACAGTCAAGCGCTATTTTGATGTCTTCGCCAAAAACATATCCTGCTTTTTCTACAGCAAGCTTAATAGTATCAAGAGCATCCTCAGTACCACCGGCAAGGTTTGGTGCAAAACCACCCTCATCGCCCACTGCAGTGCTAAGGCCACGGTCATGAAGTACTTTTTTAAGGTTATGGAAAACCTCAGTACCAATTTTCATGGCATGTGTAAAGTTATTAGCTTTAACCGGGAAAATCATGAATTCCTGGAACGCGATAGGCGCATCTGAATGCGAACCACCGTTAATAATGTTCATCATTGGTACCGGAAGCGTATTGCCCGATACACCACCCACGTAGCGGTAAAGTGGCAGGCCAAGCTCATTAGCAGCAGCTTTAGCAACAGCAAGAGATACACCAAGGATAGCATTAGCACCCAGGTTACCTTTATTATCTGTACCATCAAGCTCAATCATTGCTTTATCAACAGCGTTTTGCTCAAATACTGACATACCTACAACGGTAGCAGCAATGGTAGTATTTACATTTTCTACAGCTTTAAGCACACCTTTGCCCATATAGTCTTTTCCGCCATCGCGAAGCTCTACAGCCTCGTGCTCGCCGGTTGAAGCTCCAGATGGAACGGCTGCCCTGCCTAAAATACCATTTTCTGTAATAACATCAACCTCTACTGTAGGGTTTCCGCGAGAGTCAAGTATTTGCCTGGCGTGAACTTTAATAATAATGCTCATTAAATTTTTGTTTTATTGTTATTATTCGGTTGTTTAAATTGACTAAAAACCAAATTTAATCAAATTAAAAAATGAAATTCCTTATTTTTTAAAAACTTATAAACGCAATCGTTTTAGCTTCAGTAATTTAATCCTAAATTTATAAAAGCAGCTTAATTATTTTTTAGCACGCTCAATATTGGCTATAAACTGGTCAAACAAATAGGTAGCATCATGCGGACCCGGGCTGGCCTCGGGGTGGTATTGCACAGAGAAACAGTTTTTATTCTTCATCCTCATACCTGCCACTGTACCATCGTTTACATGCACGTGGGTAATCTCAAAATCCGGGTGCTGCTCCAGCGCTTCACGGTTTACTGCAAAACCATGGTTTTGGCTTGTAATTTCGCCCTCGCCGGTAAGCAGGTTCTTAACCGGGTGGTTAATACCCCTGTGGCCGTTAAACATTTTATAAGTAGGTATACCGTTAGCCAGGGCTAAAACCTGATGACCAAGGCATATACCAAACACAGGTTCGTCTTTAGCTAAAATTTGGCGGGCGGTTTCCTGCGCTACTAAAAGCGGGTCAGGGTCGCCGGGACCGTTAGATAAAAAGTACCCATCCGGTGCAAAGCTTTTCATGTCTTCGTATGACGCATCATACGAAAACACCTTAATATAGCAATCTCTCTTGGCAAGGTTGCGCAATATGTTTTTCTTGATACCTAAATCAAGCGCAGATATTTTGTATTTCGCCTCAGGGCTACCCACAAAATAAGGCTCTGTAGTAGACACTTTACTTGATAGCTCAAGTCCTTTCATATCGGGTACTTCGGCAAGGCGCTTTTTAAGGTCTTCAATATCGCATTCTTCAGTACAAATAGCGGCGTTCATGGCGCCGTTATCTCTGATGTAGCTTACCAGTGCGCGTGTATCAACATCGCTTATCGCAACAAGATTTTGCTTTTCAAAATACTGCTTAAGCCCTTCGGTAGAATTAGGGCGACTGTGGTTAAAACTAAAGTTTTTACATACCAGGCCGCTTATCATAATTTTATCAGCTTCTACTTCCTCTTCGTTTGTACCATAATTGCCTATATGGGCATTACTGGCTACCATAATCTGGCCAAAGTAAGAAGGGTCTGTAAAAATTTCCTGGTAGCCGGTCATACCGGTGTTAAAGCATACTTCACCAAAAACAGTACCCTCCAGGCCAATAGATTTTCCATAAAAAATCGTTCCGTCGGCCAGCAGCAGTATTGCTTTGTTCCTGTTTGTATATTTCATTTACGTAGTTTGTTGTTGTGCTGTGTGCAAATTTACTTTAAAATTTTATTATACCGAAACCAAGCGGCATTTTTGCATTTGCCATAGTCAAAAACGGCAAAGTATTGCAAAAAAAAAGGACAAACTATAAAGTTTATCCTTTTTTATATTGAAAAATCAATTGTTCATGATTATTCAGTAGCTTCTTTGTTTTCCTCTGTGTCAACAGCTGGTGCTTCTGTAGCAGGAGCTTCGGCAACCGGAGCAGCAACAGTATCTGCTTTTTTAGCAGTACGGCTACGGCGTGTAGTTTTCTTAGCTTCTTTTTTAGTAGCGTTGTACAGTTCATTAAAGTCAACAAGCTCAATCATTGCCATATCAGCGTTGTCACCTAAACGGTTACCAAGCTTAATAATACGAGTGTATCCGCCCGGACGATCGCCAACTTTAGCTGCTACTTCTCTAAAAAGTTCAGTAACTGCATATTTATCGCGAAGGTAAGCAAACACAATACGACGATTGTGAGTAGTGTCTTCTTTTGATTTTGTAACTAGAGGCTCAATATATTGTTTAAGCGCTTTAGCTTTGGCAACAGTCGTATTAATACGCTTGTGCTCTATTAGGGAGCAGGCCATGTTTGCAAGCATCAGTTTCCTGTGGCCGGCTTGTCTGCTTAAGTGATTTACTTTTTTTCCGTGTCTCATTGCTGTAAATTTAAACCGGGTACCTTATCGGTGCGGATTATTCTTTATCTAATTTATATTTCGTTAAATCCATCCCGAAGTGTAAATTCTTAGAAGCAACAAGCTCATCAAGCTCGGTCAAAGATTTTTTACCAAAATTACGGAATTTCATCAAGTCGTTTTTGTTAAACGATACCAGGTCTCCTAATGTATCAACTTCAGCCGCTTTCAAACAATTTAGTGCTCTTACAGATAGATCCATATCAACCAGTTTGGTTTTAAGGAGCTGCCTCATGTGAAGAGATTCTTCATCATAAGATTCTGTTTGTGCAATTTCATCGGCCTCAAGTGTAATCCTTTCGTCAGAGAACAGCATAAAGTGGTGTATCAGCGTTTTTGCTGCCTCTGTAAGCGCCTCTTTAGGGTGAATAGAACCATCAGTTATGATTTCAAAAACCAGCTTTTCGTAGTCAGTTTTTTGCTCCACACGAAAGTTCTCTATTGCATACTTAACATTCTTTACAGGTGTAAAGATAGAGTCAGTAAAAATAGTTCCTATAGCTGCGTTTTGCTTTTTGTTCTCTTCAGCAGGAACATAACCACGGCCTTTCTCAATAGTAAGCTCCATGTTTATGTTTATCTTGCTGTCCATGTTACAAATAACAAGTTCAGGGTTTAAAACCTGGAATCCTGAAATATATTTCTGGAAATCGCCGGCTGTAAGCTGGTCTTTTCCAGTAAAAGATATCGAAACAGATTCGTTATCAATGTCCTCAATCTGGCGCTTAAAACGCACCTGCTTAAGGTTCAGGATCATTTCTGTAACATCTTCAACAACCCCCGGTATTGTAGAGAACTCATGGTCTACTCCTTCAATGCGAACTGAAGTGATTGCATATCCTTCTAACGAAGAAAGCAAAACTCTTCTAAGTGCGTTACCAACAGTCAATCCATAACCAGGCTCCAGAGGGCGGAATTCGAATTTCCCCTGAAAATCTGTTGAATCAATCATTATAACTTTATCGGGCTTTTGAAAATTAAATATTGCCATATTAGTCGACTAATGTCAATTATTATTTGTTATACAACTCAACGATTAGTTGTTCTTTGATGTTTTCCGGTATCTGGATCCTAGCAGGTACACTAACAAAAGTACCTTCTTTAGTATCGTTATTCCAGGTAATCCACTCATAAACCTGAGCAGAGTTTGATAAAGAATTTGTGATAACCTCAAGTGATTTTGATTTCTCACGTACAGCAACTTTATCGCCGGCTTTAAGGTGGTAAGAAGCAATATCTACTACTTCACCATTAACAGTAACATGCCTGTGACCTACAACTTGACGGGCAGCCCTGCGTGAAGGCGCAATACCCATCCTGTAAACCACGTTGTCCAGCCTCGCTTCACAAAGCTGTAAAAGTACTTCACCGGTAACACCTTTAGTGGCAGCGGCTTTCTCATACATGTTCCTGAATTGTTTTTCAAGAACACCATAAGTGTACTTAGCTTTTTGCTTCTCCATTAACTGAACAGCATATTCAGATTTTTTGCCCCTCTTTTTAGCTAAACCATGTTGCCCAGGAGGGTAATTTCTTTTCTCAAAAGACTTGTCGTCTCCGAATATCGCCTCACCGAATTTACGGGCGATTTTTGTTTGTGGACCAGTATATCTTGCCATTTCTAAAAATTAATAAGCAGGAGGTTATGAATTCAGGTCTCATCCTCCGATAACCTCTTATTCCCGCTCGTGTTATACTATAAAATTAAACTCTTCTTCTTTTTGGAGGGCGGCAGCCGTTGTGCGGCATTGGCGTAACATCGATTATCTCAGTAACCTCTATTCCTCCATTGTGTAGCGACCTGATTGCAGACTCACGTCCGTTACCTGGTCCCTTAACGTAAACTTTTACCTTTTTAAGTCCAGCCTCAATAGCTACTTTACTGCAATCTTCAGCAGCCATCTGTGCAGCATATGGTGTGTTCTTTTTAGAACCCCTGAAACCCATTTTACCTGCAGAAGACCATGAAATAACCTCGCCCTTCTTGTTGGTTAAAGAAATGATGATGTTATTAAAAGTTGCACTAATGTGAGCTTCACCTGTGGCTTCTATAATAACTTTACGTTTTTTTGTACTCGCTTTAGCCATTACTACTTAATTATTTAGTTGCTTTTTTCTTGTTAGCAACAGTTTTTCTCTTACCTTTTCTAGTCCTTGAGTTATTCTTGGTACGCTGGCCCCTTAATGGAAGTCCTGAACGGTGACGTATGCCCCTGTAACAGCCAATATCCATTAAACGTTTGATGTTTAGCGAAATTTCAGAACGAAGCTCACCTTCGATTTTGAAGTAAGACACAGCCTCACGGATGGCGCTTATTTCATCGTCATTCCATTCTTGAACTTTCTTATCTTCGCTAACCTGAGCTTTTGCCAATATTTCGATAGCCCTGCTTTTACCAATACCGAAGATATAAGTTAAAGCAATGATTCCTCTCTTGTTTTTAGGTATGTCTACCCCTGCAATTCTTGCCATAATTATCCTTGTCTTTGTTTAAATCTAGGATTCTTTTTGTTAATAACATATAATCTGCCTTTTCTGCGCACTATAATGCACTCGGCACTTCTTTTCTTAACTGATGCTCTTACTTTCATTATTAATAGCTTTAGTATCTATAAGTAATTCTTGCTTTAGACAAATCATAAGGGCTCATTTCAAGTTTCACCTTATCACCCGGAAGCAATTTGATGTAGTGCATACGCATCTTACCTGAGATATGAGCAATTACTATATGCCCGTTTTCTAATTCAACACGAAACATGGCATTTGATAATGCCTCAATTATTGATCCGTCTTGTTCTATTGCTGATTGTTTTGCCATAAAATTAAGCTACCGCTTTCCTTCCTTTACCGCTTTTCATCAATCCGTCATAATGCCTGTTCAATAGATAAGAATTTATCTGCTGAATGGTATCGATCGCAACCCCGACCATAATTAAGAGTGATGTTCCACCATAAAACAAGGCCCACTGTTGCTGAACTCCAAAGTTTTTAACCACTGCCGGGAACACAGCAATAAAGGCCAAAAATATTGAACCAGGGAACGTAATAAGAGACATAATCCTGTCCAGGTAATCGCCGGTCTCAACACCTGGCCTAACGCCCGGTATAAAACCACCACTCCTTTTAAGGTCGTCTGCCATCTTGTTAGTAGGCACCGTAATCGCGGTGTAAAAGTACGTAAAAATTATAATTAATAAAGCAAAAACCACATTGTAGGCTAAACCAAACACATTCTGGAAGTTAGATGTAATTGTATTAGCCATTTCAGACTTTGACAAGCCTGCAAGAGCTGCCGGAATAAACATAATTGCCTGTGCAAAGATAATAGGCATAACTCCAGAAGCATTAAGCTTAAGAGGGATCCATTGCCTGTTACCGCCAAACATATCCTGTTCAAAATCGCCCGAAGCTGTGCGCCTTGCATATTGTACTGGTATTTTTCTTACCGCCATAACCATAAGGATACATGCAATAATTACAAATAACCATACTACAACTTCAATAAGGAGCTGTAACGGGCCTCCGTTATTTTCAGTTACCACAGAAGTAAACTCCTGTATAAATGCCTGAGGCATCCTGGCTATAATACCTACAAGAATAAGTAACGAAATACCGTTACCAATACCTTTATCAGTAATTTTTTCACCAAGCCACATTGCAAATATAGTTCCCGTAGTAAGGATTACCACAGATGAGAACAGGAATGGAAAAGAGTCAGATGGCAACAGGAAAGCCTCACCAGGAAGTGTCCTGTACAGATTATATATATAACCCGGGCCCTGTACCAGCGTAATAGCTATAGTTAGCCAACGCGTAATCTGGTTTAATTTCTTTCTTCCGCTCTCGCCTTCTTTCTGCAACTTTTGCAGGTAAGGCACCGCGATACCCATTAATTGTACTACGATTGAGGCAGATATATAAGGCATAATACCCAATGCAAATACAGATGCTTGCGAAAACGCACCACCTGTAAATACATCGATAAGCCAGCCTATACCGCCTTCGGTCTGTTTAGTCAAATTTGTTAGCCCTGTAGCATCAATGCCGGGAAGGGTTACATGTGCACCAAAACGATACACAAGCAATAAACCTAAAGTAACTAAAATTCTGTTTTTTAGTTCTTCTATTTTCCAGACATTAACGAATGCTTCAAAAAATTTCTTCATAAGGCTATACAGATTATAAACTTACAGCCTCACCGCCTGCAGCTTCGATAGCCGCTTTAGCAGTAGCAGTAAATTTGTGAGCAGTTATTTTTAGTTTTGCTTTAAGCTCTCCTCTTCCTAAAATCTTTACTTGCTCATTTTTTGTAGCAAGACGGCTACCTACAAGTACTGCAAAATCTACAGTATCTGTAACCACACCATTGTCTACAAGAGCCTGAAGTGTATCCAGGTTAACACCGGCATACTCCTTACGGTTTATGTTTTTAAAACCAAACTTAGGAACACGCCTTTGAAGTGGCATCTGGCCACCTTCAAAACCTATTTTCTTAGAATAACCAGAACGTGATTTAGCACCTTTGTGGCCACGAGAAGCAGTGCCTCCTTTACCAGAACCTTCACCTCTACCTAGTCTTTTGTTTTTATTGTGAACTGAACCCTCTGCAGGTTGTAAGTTACTTAAATCCATTTCCTGTAATTGTTAGTTGATTTCCTCTACAGAAACCAAGTGTTTAACTTTATTTACCATTCCAAGGATAGCAGGAGTAGCATCATGCTCAACAACCTGGCCCATTTTGCGAAGGCCTAAAGACTCTAGAGTCAGCTTTTGCGTTTGAGGACAGTTGATTTTGCTCTTTACTTGTTTTACTTTAATTTTTCCCATGACTTCCTTTGAATTAACCTTTGAATACTTTTTCTAAAGAAACACCCCTTTGTTTAGCAACTGTAACAGCACTTCTCATTTGAAGTAGTGCGTCAAAAGTAGCTTTAACAACGTTGTGTGGGTTTGATGACCCCTGAGACTTAGACAATACATCGTGTATACCTACTGATTCAAGTACTGAACGTACTGCACCACCGGCAATTACACCTGTACCGTGAGAAGCAGGCATTAGCAGTACACGTGCACCACCAAATTTACCTTTTTGCTCATGCGGTACGCTCTGGCCGCTAAGTGGTATTCTTACCAGGCTTTTCTTAGCATCTTCAACAGCCTTAGCAATAGCTTCAGACACGTCTTTAGATTTACCAAGGCCATGGCCTACAACACCATTCTCGTCTCCTACTACTACAATTGCGCTAAAGCCAAATGCTCTACCACCTTTAGTAACTTTAGTAACACGGTTAACAGCTACCAGGCGGTCTTTAAGTTCAAGCCCGCTTGGTTTTACTAGTTCTACGTTTTTATAATTATGATACATAATTTTTCTTAGAATTTTAATCCGGCTTCTCTTGCGCCTTCAGCTAATGATTTAACACGTCCGTGGTAAAGGTAGCCACCCCTATCAAAAGAGATGGTCTCTATACCTGCCTGCAGGGCTTTCTCAGCAATTGCCTTACCTACCGCAGCAGCAGTTTCAATGTTAGTACCTTTAGTGATTCCAGCATCTCTTGAAGAAGCTGATGCCAAAGTTACACCGTTTACATCATCTATGACTTGAGCATAGATCTCTTTATTGCTCCTGAATACAGAAAGTCTAGGTTGAGCAGCAGTTCCGCTTACAATCTTTCTGATTCTGAACTTGATTCGTTGTCTTCTTTCAGATTTGTTTAATGACATAGTCTTAATTTTTAAGCTGATTTACCTGCTTTTCTCCTTAGTACTTCACCTACAAACTTCACACCTTTTCCTTTGTACGGCTCTGGCTTACGGAAAGAACGAATCTTTGCCGCTACCTGGCCTAAAAGTTGCTTATCGTGCGAAGCAAGCTTGATGATTGGGTTTTTACCTTTTTCTGTTACAGTCTCTACAGTTACCTCAGGAACTACCTCAAGAACTATGTTGTGAGAGAAACCAAGAGCGATATCCAGTTTTTGACCCTGGTTAGACGCCCTGTAACCTACACCTACAAGCTCTAAGCTTTTTGTAAAACCTTCAGATACACCAATAATCATGTTATTGATTAGTGACCTGTATAAACCGTGTTTAGCCCTCTCGTCTTTATGATCTGAAGACCTTTCAACAACAACCTGACCATCCTCTATCTTAACAG
This sequence comes from Bacteroidota bacterium, assembly GCA_040387455.1. Lineage (GTDB taxonomy): Bacteria > Bacteroidota > Bacteroidia > Flavobacteriales > Flavobacteriaceae > Flavobacterium. Next base: position 832 of record JAZKDS010000337.1, on the reverse strand, counting down.
ATACATCTGAAAATTCTTGAGTAAGCTGGCCATTTTTTCCTTTTACTGTAACAACATTACCGTTAACCTCTACAGTTACGCCGGCTGGTATTGCTACTGGATTTTTACCTATTCTTGACATCTCTTGATAAGTCTTTAGTTATTAGTATACGTAGCAAATTACCTCACCACCCACATTTTGTTGCTTTGCCTGTTTTCCAGTCATCAACCCTTTTGATGTAGAAACAATTGCAATACCAAGGCCGTTAAGGATTCTTGGAAGGTTAGAGGCGCCTGCATATTTACGCAAACCCGGTGTACTAATTCTCTGGATATCTTTAATTACACTCTCTTTAGTTTCTTTGTCATACTTAAGAGCGATTTTGATAACGCCTTGAACAGCATTGTCATCAAATTTGTAGCTAAGGATATATCCTTGGTCGAACAAAATCTTGGTGATTTCCTTCTTTAGGTTAGAAGCTGGAATTTCTACCACTTTGTGGTTAGCCCTTACAGCATTTCTAATCCTGGTTAAAAAATCCGCGATAGGATCTGTATACATAATTATTAATTTGCGGAAACGGTTTTCGGCCTGTTAAGGCCGAACCTGCATCCAATTTATACTCTTTGTTATTACCAGCTTGACTTTTTAACGCCCGGTATTAAACCGTTGTTAGCCATTTCACGGAATGTAACACGTGAAAGACCAAACTGACGCATATAACCCCTTGGCCTGCCTGTTAGTTTGCAACGGTTGTGCATACGTACAGGAGAAGCATTTTTAGGTAGTTTTTGTAAGCCTACATAATCTCCGGCGTCTAAAAGAGCCTTCCTTTTTTCAGCATATTTTGCT
>JAZKDS010000336.1:0-2998 GCA_040387455.1 Bacteroidota bacterium | reverse complement strand
TTATGCCATTAGTGCCCAGTATTGGCATTTTTTCCTGCACCGCCTTTTTAGGGATGCCGCGCATTATGTGTATGCCGTATTTAAGGCCTTTGCTGTGTACATAATCGGCCAGCGCTTTAAACCCCTGACCATCTTTTGCTGATGGAAAACGGTTTACAGCAGGCTGGTAACGGCCATACTTATCTATAACATAACGTGGATCGCTTTGGTTATAACCACCCGCTTTATCATTCTCTACAAACCAACGGATATCGGTTACAATATACTCCCACCCGTACTTTTTTAGGTTGGCAGCCATATAATCGGCATTGGCTTTTACTTCGGCCTCTGTAACAGTTGGCCCATAGCAATCCCAGCTGTTCCAGCCCATTGGCGGGGTTTGTGCCCACGATTTAAAATCGTCTTTACCTGCTATCTTTTTTGTTGTTGAGCAACCTGTTATTATAAGTCCGGCCATTGCTAAAAGCCCCGTTGTTTGCTTAAAATTCATTGTGTTGTAGTATTGGTTACTATATTGTATTGGTTATTTTTTGCTGTTTGCTGCTTTTTCTTTTTCCATTACCTTTTTGTAATAGGCCTGTAGTACATAAAACGCTTTTTTCTTTTCACCTTTATCGCTTATCAGTCCCTTGGTGTTCCAGCCATTCTGGTAATTAGGGTTGTTGCGGCGCGGGGAACGGAAATCAGCCAGTATCCAGGGCGATGCCCCGCTAAAGCTATCCGGAAAACGCTCTTCAAACATTTTTACCTGCTCCTGGTAGTACCACTCCTGGTACTCTTCGCTAAAGCGGGCCGTTTTATCGGCATGGAAACCAAAGTTACCCTCTGCCCCTGTCTCGCTGATAAAAAACGGTTTATCATAAGCCACCGACCATTTTGCCTCACGGCAGGCATCGGGGGTGCCACGGTACCAGCCCAGGTATTCGTTTAGCGACACAATATCAGTATATTGCCCCAGTGGGTCATCTACATGGTTAATACCCTCGTTATAGCCCACTTCTAGCGCTGCGCTAATAAGCCTTGAGCCATCCAGCTTTTTAGCCATAATGGCAAGCGTGCTCATAAATTTTGTACGGGTTTCGCTTACCGGTGTTTCATTACCTACAGACCATATTATGATGCTGGCACGATTGCGGTCGCGGGTTATCATTTCAGTAAGCTGTTTTTTGGCTTTTGCCAAAACTTCTGCGCTCTTAAAGTCAATGGTCCAGTAAACGGGTATTTCACTCCACACCATCAGGCCAAGTGAATCCGCCACATGGGTCATGTGCTCACTGTGCGGATAGTGTGCCAGGCGCACCATGTTGCAGTTAAGCTCTTTTGCCCAGCCTAAAAGCTGAAGGGCATCGGCGTTGCTGTGGGCACGGCGCACATCCTGCGGAATCTCTTCGTGTATGCTTATGCCCCTTAAAAATACCTGGTTGCCGTTAAGGACTATCTTTTTACCTATAACCTCAATTTTACGGAAACCTATTTTTTCAGTCACCGTTTCTTTACCAAAACTGAATTTTACATCATACAGCTTTGGGCTTTCCGGAGACCAGAGGTCCAATTTTTTGGCATCAAATGAAAAGGCCACACTATCGCCCTTTACCTCAAACTGCTGCTTTATTTTAAGCTCGGGTATCTCAACCGTTACCTTACCGGCACCTGTCTGGTTAAGCTTAGCCCAGCCGGCAAGTTTGTAAGTGCCTTTCTTTTTAGCTGCCACAATATCCTGTTTGGCATCCAGCTGTACAGCATATTGCTCAATAAATGTTTGTGGCACTATAACCAGGCTAACACCGCGGGTTATACCGCCATAGTTCCACCAATCGGTATTTACGGTAGGTATTTCATCGGCATGGCGGCGGTTGTCTACCCGCACCACTAAAAAATTACCTTTATCTTTAAGCAAACCCGCAGGTATCTTAAAATTGAAAGCAGTAAAGCCCCCTTTGTGCATACCCAGTTTTTTACCGTTAAGGTACACATGCGCCTCATAGTTAACGGCACCAAAATACAGGTACACGTCTTCTCCGGCAGCTACCGTGGGTTTATCAAACTCACGCTGGTACCACACACTGCCTTCATAATATAAAAACATACGGTCCTGGCTGTTCCAGTCGCCGGGCACCTCAATGTTATAAGGCGCTTTATAGCCGTGCTCCGTCCACTCTGTGGGGTCTTTAGGCTCACTGTCATTCCAGTAGGCACCGGCATCGCTTTCAGGGCGTTCCTTAAAGCGATAATCATAAAACCCGGTATCATAAGGGTCTACAATATAATGCCATGTGCCGTTAAGCGATACATTTTTGCGGCCCTGTGTATTAATAATCAGGCCCTCCTGCGCCAGGGTTGTAAAGGCGCAGCCAAATAATACTAATACAGCTAACAGTAATTTATTCATAGATGTTTTGGATTGGTTTACAGCAAACTAATTATATAAGTATAGCTATAAACAGGCGCCGTAAGCCTATATGGGTCGTGCGGCAAAGCACCCCAGCTGTTATCGCCACCCACACCGCGCTGTTTAAGGTCTACATGCAAATATACAGTATCCTGCGGATGAACATCATTAGTATGGCGTTGTGCTTTAGTTAATCCCGGGTCTAAATTTTCGGTAGACACGTTCATAGCACTAAAACTAAGCGGCTGTTCGCCAACAATTTTAAGTCCTTTACCATCATTACCTGTTAATGATAACCAGCGGGTATCGGTTTTATAACCGCATTCCTGCGGACGGATGTAGCCCCATGTAAACTGGTTGGCCACGTTATCTTTATATGTACCCATAAACGAAGCCGTATTCCTGTCTTCATAATTTTCCCACGGGCCGCGGCCGTAATATTCAAGGTTTTCAAAAGCTTTAGGCAGCTCCATACGCATACCAAAGCGTGGCAGTTCCGGCAGGCCTTTACCGGTAGCATCTATAGCAGCCGTAACTTTTATGCTGCCATCATTTTGAATAAGGTAGTTAACCGTATAAGGAACATTTACACCACTAAGTATATATTTT
>JAZKDS010000335.1:0-5774 GCA_040387455.1 Bacteroidota bacterium | reverse complement strand
TCGGCAATTACCTGCCCAAAGATCTGGGTGGGTATTATGGTGCCATACAGGTTGAGCTCTATAGCTTTAATAGTATCAGATATTTTCGAATCAAAAAGATTGGTTTCAGGGGTAATGGTAGCACCCGGTATGTTGCCGCCTGCAGCATTAACCAGGCCATCTATAGTGCCAAAATGGTTTATAATCTCATTTTTAGCACGTATTACATCCTCTTCATCCAGCACATTTGCTATAACGGCAAGCGCTTCTGCACCCAGGTTTTGTGCTTGTTTCACTCTTTCCTCTGCCCTTTCTTTATTTCGGCCCAACACGGCGATTTTTCCGCCTGCTTCGGCGATAGCCTTTATAAAAGACTCGCCTAAAACACCAGTGCCGCCTGTAACTACAATAACTTTTCCTTTAAGCGAAAAGCTTTCTAAAACATTTATTGACATGCTGTTAATATGGTATTATGTATTTTAAATATTTTTCAATATTACTTCTAAATTTCAACACAAATAAAATCCCGGAGCAATATCAGCTAAAACGTATTCGTAAGTGTATTTTGATGTTTTTGAGCGTTTAAGGATAAGCTTTTAGAATAAATTATGGCCGGTTTTAAACCAATTGCTTCTACTGATAGTTTAATTTTTGCTTTTTGGTACACCTCACTACGAATCGTAATCTTGTAAATTTGACTGATTAACTACAAGCGGGTTGTGTTTATTTAACGGTAAGTGTCTTTTTAATAATACTGCTGGTTGATGTATTGGGTTCGCCCGGCTGATGCCCGCCCACGGCAATTTCTACTTTGCCGGTAAACTGTTTAAGCGCTCCCTCTTCGGTAGTATAAGACAGTGCATCAGGCGATAAGGTAAACGTTACGGTTTTGCTTTCGCCCGGTTTCAGGCTTATCCTTTCAAACCCTTTTAGTGCTTTTAAAGGCGCTTTAATACCGGTATCCTGATTGGTAACATACAGCTGAACAACCTCTTCGCCGGCCATTTTACCGGTGTTTGTAACTCTGGCCGATACCGTAACATCTTTGCCTTTTGCGGTTGATGCAGGCAGGCTTAATTTATCATATTTAAAAGAGGTAAAGCTTAAGCCGTAGCCAAAACCATATAAAGGTTTGCCCGAAAAATAGCGGTACGTTCTGTTAGCCATGCTATAATCTGTAAACGGGGTAAGGTCGGCATCGCTTTTGTAAAAAGTAACCGGTAGGCGGCCCGATGGGTTGTAGTTGCCAAAAATGATATCGGCTACGGCTGTACCGGCAGATTGCCCGCCATACCATGCGTTTAAAATGGCAGGTATATTTTCAGATTCCCAGGGTGTAGCAATGGCGCTGCCCGTCAGCATTACAAAAACTACCGGTTTGCCTGTCGCTTTAAGCGCCTTCATTAATTCGGTTTGTATGGCCGGCAGTAGTATGCTGGTACGGTCTCCACCTGCAAACCCCGGGTCGTCTACTTTCATTTCTTCGCCTTCAAGCTGTGGCGATATGCCGCCCACAAAAATAAAGGCATCGGCATCTTTATGTTTATTAGCAAGGGCGCTGAGGTTGTTTTTAATAAACGTACCGGCACTTAGCCTTATATTGGCCTTGCCGTCGCCCTGCCAGTATTCTGTTACTAATTGGTATACCGAATCTTTTTTGGCTTTTAACTCATAGGTTTGTGCGCCCCAGCGGTTTCTGGCCCAGGCATCTATAACTGTTTTGCCATTAACAATAAAACGGTAACCGTCGTCTGCTTCAAGCTCAAAGGTTATGGTTTCATCGGTAAGTGCTTTAAAATTTGTAGTGTATCGTGCCGAAAAATTAGCTGCCCTTACTGTGCCGGTAACGGCCTGGCCTTCCTGCCATATATAATCCGGCTGGCCCTCGGTTACGGTAGCAGCCGGACTGCCTTCCAGTTTTGTGTTGCTAAAGTATTCTGCCTTAAAGCCGGGTTTGCCCTCATAAAAATATTGCGCTGCATAATCGGCATACTGCAATATGTTGCTATTGGTAAAGTTAACCGCCTTTTCATAAACAATTTCTGTGCCTGGCCCTGCTTTATCTTTTATACCCTGCAATACGGTTGTAAGTTGCGATGGCGTGCCGTTGTAATTACCCAGTATCGAAATAGGGTTATCTGCATTAGGGCCTAACACCACAATTTTTTTTAGGTTTTTTTGTAATGGCAATGTATTGCCTTCATTTTTCAGCAACACCATACTCTGGTGTGCCATTTTAAGGGCGTGCTGCTTGTGGGCATCGCTTTCCAGCACCGATGCCGGCGTTTGTGCATATTTAACCATAGATACAGGATCAAACATGCCCAGCTGAAAACGCACCATAAACAGGCGCTTAACCGATATATCAATTTGGGCTTCGGTTATTTTGCCGTTTTGTACCGCCTGTACTAATGCCTTATAAGCATCTGTACCACAGTCAATATCTGTACCATGAAATACAGCATCTGCCGAGGCCGACTCTGCATCGGGGTGTGTTTTGTGGTTTTTAAAAAAATCGTCTATGGCCCAGCAGTCAGACGTAACATAACCTTTAAAGCCCCACTGATTGCGTAAAATATCGGTCATAAGTATGTCGCTCGCACAGCAAGGCTGTGTCCTGAAGGCATTATAGGCACACATAACCCCCGCCACATCAGACTCTGTTATTAATTTTTTAAAGGCAGGCAGGTAAGTATCCCAAAGGTCGTATGCGCTTACATCGGCATCAAATACGTGCCTGTCGGGCTCTGGGCCGCTATGCACGGCATAGTGCTTGGCGCAGGCTGCGGCTTTAATATATTTTGGGTCATCGCCCTGCAGGCCCCTTACAAAGGCATCGCCTAAAGCAGCTGTTAAAAAAGGGTCTTCGCCATAGGTTTCCTGGCCACGGCCCCAGCGCGGGTCTCTAAATATATTAATATTAGGTGTCCAGTAGGTTAGGCCCAGGTAGCGCTCGTTTGTACGGCCTGTTGCTACCGCTTTATTGTATATAGCACGGCCTTCCAGCGCCGAAAAATCGGCCATGGTAAAAAGGGAGCTTTTATCAAATGTGGCTGCCATGGCAATAGCCTGCGGATATACCGTTACTTTAAAAGGTGTGCGTGCTACCCCATGCAGTGTTTCGTTCCACCAGTCATAGGCGGGTATGCCCAGGCGTGGTATGGCGGGTGCTGCGTTGAGCATCTGCGCTACTTTCTCCTCAAGGGTTAACCGGCCTACAAGGTCGTTTACACGAGCATCAAAAGTTAGGTTGTAATCCTGAAATGGGTAGGTGGTGCTTTGCGCTGTTGCAAAATTTTTAGTAAATAGTAGGCTGATAATAAAAATATTACGCAGTAGTTTTTTACTCATAATAAATTGTTTGTGTGGTTAAGATGTAGGGACAAAAGCGCCTGTTAGGGCAGGTTTTGTGCTGTGTTTAGCAATAATTCAAAAGTAGGCTATCGGTAATAGCGGCCTGTAAATTGGGAAAGAAACTTACGAATACGTTTTAGTTGATATTTTTAGAAACATTAATCAGCTAAAAAAAATAGGGCTAATATTGAATCATCAAAAGGTATTATAAACCATAAGGGTAGCCATTAACCATATAAGGGCTTAAATACATATAATGAAAAAAGCATTATTCTTTCTTTTATCGATTGTTTGTTTTACTGCTGCCGCGCAAAACATTGTTAAGCACACGAGTAGTGGTTCAGATTTTCCTATAGTCACTTCAGATGAGGCTGCAACGGTTATTTTTGATGCCCAGGATGATAGTCTTGTGCACATAGCGGCAAACCTTTTTATTGATGATGTGGAAAGAGTTACCGGTAAAAGACTAAAGCATACCAATACTATAGGTACAGAAAAGACTATAATAATTATAGGTACTATAGGCAAAAGCCAATATTTACAGCAATTAATAGACAGCAAAAAGCTTAAGGTTGAAAACCTTGCCACGCAGTGGGACGGCTACCAGATACAGGTAATTAAAAAGCCTTTTAAAGGTGTAAAACAAGCCTTGATAATTGCCGGGAGTAACAAGAGGGGCGCGGCCTATGGCGCGGTTGAGCTTTCAAAACAAATGGGGGTATCGCCGTGGTACTGGTGGGCCGATGTACCTGTTGAAAAAAAGAGCGCTATTTATGTAAGTGCAGGCAGTACGGTATCTGATGCGCCAAAGGTAAAATACAGAGGTATTTTTATTAATGATGAGGCTCCGGCTTTTTCGGGCTGGGCCACAGAGAAATTTGGGGGCTTTAACCATAATGTTTACGAAAAGGTTTTTGAACTTCTTATAAGGTTAAAAGGAAATTATTTATGGCCCGCCATGTGGGGCAGGGCCTTTAACGATGATGACACCTTAAACCCTGTACTGGCAGATAAGTGGGGTATTGTTATGGGTACTTCTCATCATGAGCCCATGCTGCGTGCCCAGCAGGAATGGAAACGCTATGGCAAGGGCGCCTGGGATTACAATAAAAACGACAGCATATTGCGCGATTTTTGGCGCAAAGGCATCATAAATATGGCAAACCACGAAAGCATTATTACAGTAGGCATGCGCGGCGATGGCGATGAACCCATGACAGAGGGCACGGCAACGACATTGCTGGAAAAAATAGTAAGCGACCAGCGTAATATTATTAAAGAGGTTACTGGCAGGGATGCTGCAGAAACACCTCAGGTTTGGGCACTTTATAAAGAGGTTCAGGATTATTATGATAAAGGTATGCGCGTGCCCGATGACGTAACTTTGTTGTTGTGCGACGATAACTGGGGCAACATACGCAAGCTTCCTAAAAAAGAGGACAAAGCCAGGAAAGGCGGTTATGGCATATATTATCATTTTGACTACGTGGGCGACCCCAGGAATTATAAATGGATAAACACCAATAACATTGCACGCGTTTGGGAACAAATGCACCTGGCATGGGAGTATGATGCACGGCAGATATGGATTGTAAATGTGGGCGATATAAAGCCTATGGAGTTTCCTATATCGTTCTTTTTAGATTATGCATGGAACCCCGAAAAATGGCAGCCTGAAAACCTTCAGGATTATTATACAACTTGGGCGGGCGAACAATTTGGAACAAAATATGCCACAGAAATAGGCGATGTGGTGCGCAGGTATGGCCAGCTCGCCGCCAGGAGAAAGCCTGAACTTACAACTGCCGAAACCTACAGCCTTGATAATTATAATGAAGCGCAAAATGTAACAGATACTTATAATAACCTTTTAGAAAAGGCAAACGCCATCAAGGCAAAACTGCCTGCAACATACCATGATGCTTATTTTCAGCTGGTGCTGCATCCGGTAATGGCCAATGCCAACCTGCACGAAATGTATTATGCTGCGGCCCTAAACCATAAGTATGCTGCGGCTAACGATGTAAAGGCTAACCTGTATGCCGATAAGGTAAAAGAACTGTTTAAAAAAGACGCGCTGATTAGCGCAGAGTACAATAAAAATATATCGGGCGGCAAATGGAACCATTTTATGGATCAGGTACATATAGGGTATACCTCATGGAATGACCCTCCTAAAGATATTATGCCGCAGGTAACCTATGTGCCTCAAAATTCGGTAGCGGTTGTAACGCCTCAAGCGGCAGCAGTTAATAAATCGGCTATAGACAGGGTAGTGCCCGGGCCTGCACCGGCTTTTTATGAGCTGAATGGATATGTATCTATTGGAGCTAACCATTACAGCAGGGCTGTAAACACCGCGGGCGTTGAGTGGAAAATAATCCCTGATATAGGATTAACAGGTTCGGGGCTGGCTCCTTTTCCGGTTACGGCGGCCAGGC
>JAZKDS010000334.1:2799-3214 GCA_040387455.1 Bacteroidota bacterium | reverse complement strand
GACTACATTAAAACCGAAAAGATAATCAGAGATTTTTACAAAGGAGGTATTATATTATAGCAACATACTTGCACCGGCATTACCAACAAACAAATAACAACGCACCCCATGGCAAAAAACAAAACCACCGAAACCCCAGTCAACGTAACCGACTTTATAAATGCATACGTAGATAACGACCAGAAAAAGGCCGACAGTTTTGCATTAATTGAGCTAATGCGCAGCTGGACCGGGTTTGAGCCGAAGATGTGGGGGCCTACCATTATAGGGTTTGGCAGCTACCATTACAAATATGCCAGCGGCCATGAGGGCGATGCGCCCCTGCTTGGGTTTTCGCCTCGCAAGGCAGAGTTTTCGCTGTATGTGTATATGCCTGATGAAGATAACGAACCGCTCCTGGCCGATTTGGGTAAAT
>JAZKDS010000334.1:0-2789 GCA_040387455.1 Bacteroidota bacterium | reverse complement strand
AACATTGAAGCCCTGGAAAAAATCTCTAAAGCCACTGTTACACATCTTAAGGAACTTTATAATTAAGCCCATCTTGAAGCATAGTATTTTTTGAACAGCAACAGTTTTTTACGTACATTGGCTACCGCAATTCCCTCATTATGAAAACACTCCTCCTACTTTTCTTAACCTGTAGCCTTACCGCTTTTAGCCAGGAATATAAAATTCCGGAACTGCAGGATGACACTATAATTAGCACAAACAGCGATTATTACAGCACATTAGGCATTACCGACAGGAACGCTATGATTATTACGGCTGGTAATACCGGCACGTTTGAACACGTGCTTTCAAGGTTTATAGTTTATTTTAAAGACGGTACAGTAAAAAAATTCACGATACATAATTCGTCAGGCACGGTTACAGAGCTGGCGGTGCAACCCGGAGAAAAGGCCCGGTATGTGCAGTTTTTAAACACCTGCGTTACTGATGAACGTTTGCAATTAGACCGTATATTACTTACCGGCGGAAGCTTTACCGTACCCAATGGCACTACCGATTATTTTACGGTGTACCACGCCGGCAAGGCACTGTACCTTAGCTCTTATGCTTCGGCTATTTATATAGAGCATAAGGCGCCCGGCTGGCAAGAGCGCCAAAAACTGGTTGACCTTATCAAAACTTTTGAAGCGCTCTTTAATAACAAGTAACCATGCAAATAACCACCACTCCCCGCCTCTACCTGCGCGAATTAACGCCCGATGATGCCCAGAGCTTTTATGACCTGAACCTGGACCCCGATGTGCTGCAATATACGGGCGATTCCATTTTTCATTCGGTGGAAGATGCGCGCGTTTTTTTGCTGAATTATGGCGAATACAAACATCGTGGCTTTGGCCGGTGGGCCGTTATCCGGACGGAAGATGACGCGTTTTTAGGCTGGTGCGGGCTAAAGTACAGCGAGGAAACTGATGAGTATGATGTGGGCTTCAGGTTCTTTAAAAAATACTGGAACCAGGGCTATGCTACCGAAGCCGCAAAGGCAAGCCTTGATGTGGGCTTTAACCGGTTTAACCTGCCTGCCATAATAGGCCGTGCCATGATAGCCAATACAGGCTCTGTAAGGGTGCTGGAAAAAATTGGCCTTACCTACCATGAACCGTTTGATTTTGACGGCGAAGACGGCGTAATTTACAGGATTTTAAAAGAAGACTTTTAGATAATAGGTAGCAGATGGGAGATAGCAAATAAGTCACTATCGTATTTTTAGGTACCTTTGCGGCTTCTATAAAAAATCATGCTCAAAAAAATTGTTTTACTCTTTACCATCATAGTGTGCCTTACGCTTATACTGGATATCATCAAAAGCAGGAAACGCCTTTGGAAAGACAGAAACAACCGTAACAGCCGCATTTTTACCATCAGGGGCATTATAATTATAAGCGTAATACTGCTGTTTCTTGTATTTTCATTGTTCAGGTAATACTAATTTCAGTATTAATGGGTTATAACTTTATAACCACCTTACCAACTTCATGAAAATCAATCACCTCACCTTTATATTGTGCTGTGGTTTTGCCTTTGCTTCGTGCAAACAAACTACAAGCCAGCCAAAACCAGAAGAAAACACCCATACCACAGCAGAGGCCCACACTACCCTACTTACAGATAAACCTTTTGATACCTTAACCAAGACACTACACATTTTTGTGGCCCTGTGCGATAATAAATACCAGGGCATTGTGCCGGTACCAAAAGGCATTGGCAATGGGCAGGACCCTAACACCAACCTGTACTGGGGCTGTGGCTATGGCATTAGAACCTACTTTAAAAAAAGTAAAGAATGGAAGCTGGTTAAAACCATTAAAACCGGCGATACCCTGGTGTTAGAACGTTTGGTATTTAAACACGCTACAAAAAACTGCTATCTGGTAGCCGATGCTTATAATGGGCTATATATTGAGCAGTGCACCCGCGATTTTTTAAGCAGCAGTGCCGGCCTGCACAAAGAAACCCTATCTGTAGACGGTAAAACCCTGGGCATTGCGGGCAACTCGAAACTTGTGGCTTACATAGGGCACGACGGACTTATGGATTTTAATATTGACGATGCCTATAAAAATACCGATGGCAAAACCCGCGATGTTATTATACTGGCCTGCTTTAGCAAAAGTTATTTTTCGCAACATCTTAAAGATGCCAAAGTAAACCCATTAGTATGGACTACGCACCTTATGTGCCCTGAGGCCTACACCATTCATGATGCCATAACGGGCTACCTGGCCGGCGAGGCTAATACTGCCGTTTGCAAAAGGGCTGTTTTAGCCTATGCAAAATTCCAGAAGTGTAGCGAGAAGGCAGCAGGCAATTTGCTGGTAACGGGTTGGTAGTTTTTTAAGATATTATTATTTTTTCACTATTTTTATCCCAACCAACTTACTACTATGGCTTTAGAAATACAAAAACTCCACAACGTATGGATAGATTCCCAGACCAAGGGATCTGAAAATACAGAGTTACCACAGATAACTTTTGACGATCTTACCAACTCTATTGTAAGCACAGGGCCATTTTACTATTACATTATCGATTTTTTTGACATGTCGCTTTCTTACGTCAGTTCCGGCATTTATGATATTCATGGGCTTGACCCGGAGACTACTAAGTTTGACGATGTATTGCATTGCATACACCCGGACGACCTTGATTTTGTATCGAAGGCAGAGGCTTTTGCTGCCGATTTTTTCAGCAATAACATTCCGCGCGAAAAGATACTGAAATACAAAAAGTGCTATAATGTAAACGCAAAG
>JAZKDS010000333.1:888-4398 GCA_040387455.1 Bacteroidota bacterium | reverse complement strand
AAATCAGTTGCGGGTTGTGGGTTGCGTGATTAGTTAACGCACAACCCGCAACCCGCAACTCTTAATTTGAAGAATGAACAAAGGCAAACTATTAGTATTCTCGGCACCATCCGGGTCAGGTAAAACTACCATTGTAAGACATTTATTATCGCACCCAGAGCTTAATCTGGCATTTTCAGTCTCTGCAGCTACCCGGGAAGCGCGCCAGGGTGAGGTACACGGAGAGCATTACCATTTTATATCGCTTGAAGATTTTAAAAAGCACATAAAAGCAGAAGACTTTGTTGAGTGGGAAGAGGTATATCGCGATAACTTTTACGGTACGCTTAAAAGCGAGGTAGAACGCATTTGGGCCGAAGGCAAAAACGTTATTTTTGATATTGATGTGGCCGGTGGCCTGCGCATCAAAAAGAAATTTCCTGACGAAACACTGGCTGTTTTTGTAAAACCACCCAGTATTGACGAGCTTAAAATACGCCTTAAAAAACGAAGCACTGAGAGCGATGACAAGATAAACATGCGCATAGCCAAGGCATCGGTAGAGCTGGCAACGGCACCGCAGTTTGACACCATCATAAAAAACTATGATCTTGATACGGCAAAGGCTGAGGCTTATGAGCTGGTTAAGGCGTTTGTAAATAAGTAGGCTTAAAATGAAAAAAATAAAATCTTTTTTAAAGTATTTGCTTGGGGTTAAACAGGAAGATACTATAGAAAGACTTAAAAAGAAGGGACTTACTATAGGTTCAAATTTTCATATTGAGAGGGGTTGTATAATAGATGACTCACACTCCTATCACATTACAATTGGTAATGACGTTAGCCTTGCCCCCAACGTACATATATTAGCGCACGATGCCAGCACCTGGTGGTTTCTTGAGTACACTAAAATCAAAAATACGGTTATTGGTAATAAAGTATTTATAGTTGCCGGAAGTATTATTATGCCCGGTGTAACCGTAGGCAACAATGTAATAATTGGAGCAGGTTCAGTTGTTACTAAAGATGTACCTGATAATAATGTTTTTGCAGGTAATCCTGCAAAATTTATAACCCATACAGATGCATACATAGAAAGCGAACGCCAAAAAATGCACCTGGACAATACCTTTGGTGAAGAATTTTCAGAGAAAATGGGAGTGTCTTTTACAGATAAGGAAAAAATAAAAGTTATGGCTGCCAAATATGGTGTTGCCTTTCTGAAATAACTTGAGCAATATGAAAGTAGGCCTGTATTTCGGTACGTTTAATCCCATTCATGCCGGGCACCTTATTATTGCCAACCACATGGCAGAATACAGCGGCCTGGACCAGGTGTGGATGGTAGTAACCCCCCACAATCCGCTTAAAAAGAAAAATACCCTGCTGGATGATCACCACCGTTTGCAAATGGTATTCCTGGCTACAGAAGATTACCCTAAGCTAAAACCAAGCGATATAGAGTTCAGGCTGTCGCAGCCCAGCTATACGGTAAATACGCTGGCGCATTTGCAGGAAAAATTCCCAACGCATGAGTTTTCATTGATTATGGGAGAAGACAACCTCAATTCATTGCACAAATGGAAGAATTATGAGGTTATCCTGCAAAACCACGACATCTTTGTATATCCCCGCATAAACACGGAAGAAATTAACTCTGAAATTGATACAAATGCCCGTATTTACAGGGTAGAAGCGCCGGTTATAGAAATATCATCAACCTTTATCCGCAACAGTATTAAGGAGGGTAAAAACGTGCGCCCCCTATTGCCCGAAAAGGTTTGGCAGTATGTGCAGCACAACCTGTTTTACACTCGATAAAACCTGCTTTAAAAAATTAGAATAATTATAAATAACTGGTCTTGTTTGGTTTATTCAGAATTTACTTTACATTTGCAGCCATATAACAAGAAAAAATTAAGACAATGCGTTTCACAATATCTACATACAAGCTACAAAGTGCAGGAGTACCTGCGCTGGCTCAGGGGTATTGCGCAATGTTTTTTGGATAGTAAATAATCTATAAAATATATACAGCCCCGAAGCCATTAAGCCTCGGGGTTTTTTTATGCCCATGCTACAACAAAATTTACATACACTAATTGCAGGCCGCACCCAGTATTCTGGATGCAACGGCTATGGCACAGGACCGCATATTCCCTTGTGAAAGGAGGAGTAACACCTATTTTTATAGGTAAAAGCCCGGTCCCGTTAATTCGACCGGGCTTTTTTATTCCCAAAATCGAGCGATTCAAAACAATAACTAATAACACTACATGATCAAACGGACTAAAACATAACAAATGCAGGCTTTGGGTTACCGGGCTTGCAGTTTAAAAACTAAAAGCCATGGAAACACAAATAGTACAAAATAAAGCAGTTGCCGAAAAATTCCCGGCACTTGTAGAGCGCTTGTATGCGGCTCATAACCCCGCTATTCAGGGTAATAATGGCACAATAGCAGGTGCAATAAGCAACTGCTTTGCGCAGATGGCAGTGCGGAACAATTCGGGTAAAAGAGAGGCGTTCCGGGATTTGTTGTTGCTTATGTATGCAAAAAAATGCTACAAAGTAGTAGGCAATCCGGGTTATATAGAAATACTGGCTAACATGAGTGCCTTTGCAAATAAGGCGGTTAATCCAATAAATATCTGGGTCAAAGACAGCCTTGTGGCCGATGGCCAGTTATCATCTGTAATACGACACATGTTTGCTGCCTATGAAGTGCCTGAATTTATGGAGTATGCCTTTGCCGAAAGCAATAAAATACACATGTTGTGGTACATACAGCTGGGCCGTGGCGAGAGCGTTAAAAACCTGAGTGCGTTCCCGGTAGTGCTTACTAAAAAAATGGCACACGCCTTTAGGGATACTCCAAAACAGTTTACCATAACTCAGGCCATACGCAGGGCACAGGCTATAGGTTACGGCGCTTCAGGCCAAATGGCAGAGGCTGTATCATTATCTGAAACTGTTGAACAACTGGCTAACAAAGAGTTTCGTGCGTTGGTAGTGCAGTTTTTGGCAAAATATAAAGGCGTTGTAGCTTTTGATGTGGTTGAGCAGGCATTGGGCTACATGGTAGCTATGCATAATGCCGATGCTGACTACAGCCTTAAAGGCAGAACTTATGCATCGGTAAGCCGTGAGGCAGCTGCCTATTTTGCCGAAGAGGCTAAAAGGAAAGCCGCCGAAATGTATAACGACTGGAAGCCTGCTAAAATAGGAAACTACAGTGTTATCAAAGATAGCGCGGAGTACAGCATTATACAGCTTACTAACAGCGAGGCATTGTATAACGAAGGCTATGAGATGAGCCACTGCGTGGCCGATTATGCAGATGATTGTGCCGGTGGTGGTACTGCAATATTCTCGTTGAGGAAGTTTACCGCAGGTGATGAAGCTTATGAAACACTTGCTACCATAGAAGTATGTATTTCAAATAAAACTGTTGTTCAGGCTAAGGCAAAGTATAACGAAGATATTTCTATCGAAGCAGAAGACCATATTGTGGCATGGGCCGGCAAAGAG
>JAZKDS010000333.1:0-878 GCA_040387455.1 Bacteroidota bacterium | reverse complement strand
CTATGGGTATTATGAATACTGGCCTGCACAGGCTGCCGCCCCGCCCGTTGCGCCTCAAATGGCTGTAGCCGAAATGCCACGGGTAATACCGCAGGAAAGGCCTTATGAGCCTTACAGGCCCGCGGCAGGATATAACGACAGGAGCTCTGATATGGATACTGCTACCGTTATAAAAATCATTGTATTGGTTATAAAAATGTTGTGGTTAATATCACGATGCAGCTAAGGCGGTAAATGCCGCCTTAGCTTTATTTAAAAATTAAAAAGATTATGGCAAAATTAAAACTGAGGGGTAACGCCCTTATTGATATAGGTTATCCGCAAACTAATGCAATAACATATGCACTGGAAACCGTAAAGAAACATTATAAACGCGAGACGAATGATAAAGTGCTCGCGCTGCTAAAAGAAGTGCTGCTTGATCCTAAAAAGTTTATGGGTGATGGTATTTTTGGTAAAACTGCCGAGGCATTGCTTACGGCTAAAAAAACAGAGTCGAGAAAACTTAATGCAACCCGTGCACCATTTACTATTTATGGCGAAAACGGCATTGAAGCAGGAGCCAAAGAGCAACTGTATACCGCGCTAAAACTCCCTGTAAGTAAAGCCGGCGCCCTGATGCCTGACGGGCACTCGGGTTATGGGCTGCCCATAGGTGGTGTATTAGCTACCGAAAATGCCGTTATCCCGTATGGGGTGGGGGTAGACATTGGCTGCCGCATGTGCTTAACGGTATATGATATTAACCCATCGTTTATTGAGGGGCATAAAGATAAGTACATTGGCATCTTGCAGGACCATACCAAATTCGGGATGAGCGAGGCGCATAAAAGCCCGGCCGACCATGAGCTGTTTGAGCGTGCTGCGTTCAGGGAAAT
>JAZKDS010000332.1:907-2162 GCA_040387455.1 Bacteroidota bacterium | reverse complement strand
AATGTTTATTATACTAATTGCGGGGTTTGCTTAACACCACGCTTTTTGCGCCGGGAATTACTTTTACCCCATTTACGGTTATACCAAATTATAAATCCGGTTATAGGCATGCTTGCCCCTATCATACAAGCAAAAAAAGCTAATATCTTAGTAGGTAACCCTAATATCTGGCCAGTATGGATGTCGAAGTTCATGCGGAATAATTTTTCGCCCGCTGATAAGTTAGCGTACGGTTTATCATGCTGCATTACCGGTGGCAGTTCTTTCGCTGTTTTTTGGTCAAAGAAATTCACAACGCTATTATAAAGTAAATTTCCGTCGCCAAAGTAAACGGTAGCCTCATAAGGGGCAGATGCCTCTTTGGGCATGTTAAATTGTATACCACCAAACTTTCCGTCATACTTCCGGCTTAATTTATTCCATATAACGTCTTCTGGATGTGCGAACCTGCCTTGGGCAACCGTAGTGTCTGATTTTGGGTCAATATGTTCGGTAGATAACGTTTTCCAGGTTAATGCTTTATAAGTACCTTTTTCAAACCATTCAAACGTAAAAAATATACCCGACAGGGTTAAGGCCAGCACAAACAGTACCGAGTAAAAACCAATTACATTATGAATATCAATATTCAGCCTTTTCCATTTTGCTCCCCATTTTACGGTAAACGCGTCTTTTGCCGTTTTATTTGTCCACTTGGTTGGATACCACCAAATTAAACCGGTGATGATTGTGATTACAAATATGATGCATGCGGAGCCTACTACCGGACTCCCGATTTTTTGAGGCAACCAAAAAAACCGGTGCCCCGCCCTTACAAATATAAAAAACTGTTCAGCTGCGGTTCGCTCGCGCAGGTCGGCTAATACCTCGCCGGTATATGGATCCATATACATAACCGATTGATTTTTCTCTGGTAAGGTAATATACATGGTTACAGACCTGCCGGGTTTCCAATATTTCAGGGTGTTAATGGTATCACTGTTAATATTTTTCGTTTTAAAATACGCTTTTGCTTTGGCCGCCAATTGCGATGGGGGCAGATAGGGCTTTTGCTGGGCTTCAACATACCAATGCTTTTCAGTATATCGCCAAACCTCATGTCGCCACACCCATACACCACCTGTAAAGCAAACAATAAATACAATAATGCCCGATATTAAACCCAGCCATAAATGCAGCCACTCAGACACTTTACGAAAAGTGGACTTCTTTGCTTTTGGGTCTCTTCTTTTTGTTGCGGTAAGCATGGTAATAT
>JAZKDS010000332.1:0-897 GCA_040387455.1 Bacteroidota bacterium | reverse complement strand
TTAAATGATAAGCTGGCCATGAAGTTTCTAGGCGTTTGCGAGTTGCCGCCAATGTCCCAATACTTTTTATCAGTGAGATTGTTCAACTTCAAACCAAGTCTCCATTTGCTTTGATCATAAAATATGGTAGCATTGTAAACCGTGTAAGCAGGCATATAAAAAGTGTTATCAGCCGTAAAAAAGTTTTTATCGGCATAATTAGCCCCAAAACCAAAACCCAGGCCTTTTAATTGATTTTGCAAGGTGTAACTTGCCCAAAAATTAGCCACACTTTGCGGGGAAGCGGTAGCTTTATTACCCTGAATTGCAACATTAGTTGCTTTTACAATGCGGTTATCATTATAAGCATAACCTGCAACAAGGGTTAACCCTGCAACCGGATTTCCTATCACCTCCAAATCAACGCCTTTACTTTTTTGCTTTCCATCCTGAACGGTGAAATTTGCCTCCGTGCGGGTAGCATTATCAATATCAATATTGTAATAGCTGGCTGTAATACTTAACTTCTTATCAATCAGTTCTGCTTTTACACCACCCTCGTACTGAACGGCATAAATAGGGTTAAGAATCAATACGTCTCCGTTTGGCTGAGTTACCGGACCAAGGTTCTGGAACCCATTCATGTAGTTTCCAAAAAGAGAAACTTTATCCTTAACCAATTGGTAAACCAGGCCCAATTTAGGCGACAATGATGTTTGCTTAAATCCGTCGGTAGTACCAACTTTTTTACGCTCAAACTTGTCAACGCGTAAACTTAACATTGCCGAAAGCCTGTCGGTAAAATTAACCACGTCAGAAGCATAGGCGCTCCATGTTTCTGTATCTGCAATACCGGTGGTGTAAAGCGGCATTATGGCATCAACGGCTTTTCTTCTGATAGGAGCAAAGTTTGTTGTT
>JAZKDS010000331.1:13445-15090 GCA_040387455.1 Bacteroidota bacterium | reverse complement strand
AAAGCATAATAACAAATTGAGCCGCTAAATTACGTTTTTTTGATTGGTGTGCCCGCATTTAATTAGTAGTTTTGCGTGACTTTTAAATCTGTTACGATGAAAAAAATACAAATGGTTGACCTGAAAACCCAGTACAGCCATATAAAAGATACTGTAGATGCTTCCATCCAGGAAGTGCTAGATACCACTGCTTATATTAACGGCCCGCAAGTGCATACCTTTCAGAAAAATCTGGAAGATTATCTTGGTGCAAAGCACGTTATACCGTGTGCTAACGGTACAGATGCCCTGCAAATTGCCATGATGGGCCTTGGCCTGCAGCCGGGCGATGAAGTTATTACAGCCGATTTTACGTTTGCTGCTACCGTAGAGGTTATTGCCCTGCTGCAATTAACGCCGGTGCTGGTAGACGTAGATGTAGATACCTACAATATTTCTATCGAAGCCATAAAAAAAGCCATTACGCCAAAAACCAAAGCCATCGTTCCGGTGCATTTGTTTGGGCAGGCGGCTAACATGGAAGAAATACTTGCGATAGCTAAAGAGCACAACCTGTTTGTTATTGAAGATAATGCGCAGGCCATAGGCGCCGATTACAAATATGCCGATGGCAGCAAAAAGAAGGTGGGCGTTATAGGCGATGTAGCTTCTACATCATTCTTCCCATCTAAAAACCTGGGCTGCTATGGCGATGGCGGTGCCATTTTCACCAATGATGATGCCTTGGCTCACACACTGCGCGGTATTGTAAACCACGGCATGTATGTGCGCTACCACCATGATGTGGTGGGTGTAAACTCAAGGTTAGACAGTATACAGGCAGCAGTGCTTAATGCTAAGCTTCCGTTGCTGGACCAGTATAATAAAGCACGTCAGGAAGCTGCGGCAAAATATAGCGCGGCGCTTTCGGTTAACCCAAAAATCATTACTCCTGTTATTGCAGGCGAACAGGATAGCCACGTATTTCACCAGTATGTCTTCCGTGTACTGGATACCGACCGTGATGCCCTGATGCAGCACCTGCTTGATAAAGGCATACCGTGCGCTATTTATTACCCTATACCGTTACATAGCCAGAAAGCGTATGCCGACAGCCGTTATAACGAGGCCGACTTCCCGGTAACCAACCAATTGGTTAAAGAGGTTATTGCCCTGCCAATGCATACAGAACTTGATGATGAGCAGATAGCGTTTATAACGGAGAGTATTTTGGAATTTTTAAATTAAAAAATATGATAAGCAAGTTTAAAGGATTTCTATTGAGTGCCCTGGTGGCATTTGTAGTTGTGGGTTGTACAGACAACAAAGCCGTATTTAATGTAGTTGCAAAGGCATCAGAAGAAATGAACAAGCGCTGCCCAATGGTTATTGATGCCGACACAAGGCTTGATAACACCATGGCAATGGAGAACCCTGTAAAGCTTGTTTATTACTACACAATTATTACAGCAGAGAAAAAAGCGGTTGAAGCACAATTAGGCGCCGCTAAAGAAGCAATGATGGCTAACGTTGAAAAGACGGTAAACAGTAATCCTGAAATGAAGTTTTACCAGGATAAACAAGTTCCTCTTACGTACAGCTATAAAGATAAAAATGGTGAGTTTCTTTTTGACCTTGGCTTCCAACGATGAGGCAACTTTTGGGG
>JAZKDS010000331.1:2684-13435 GCA_040387455.1 Bacteroidota bacterium | reverse complement strand
CAACAGCAGGCAGGCACTTACAACTACCCTTTGCATATTTTTTATGCTGTGTTTGTGCAGTTTTACACTGTTGTCGTGCATGGAAGAAAAAAAAGAAACGGCAACTGCCGATCATTTTAGGGCTGTGGTGCATGAAATTAATAAGATGACTCCGCGCAAGCTGGATAACATTACGCGATTAGACAGCCTTTCTTTTACGGAGCCTGATATCCTTAATTATTATTACACCCTTACCCCTAAGGATTCGGTTGAATTTGACTGGACAAAGACCCGCAAGGCAGCTATGGAAATGGGGCAAACCCAGATGGATTCGCTTACTTCAAAAGGAAATTTATTTGATGGGCGCGATATAAAATTGCACCATGTTTATACAGATTCGGTTGGCAAAACGTTATTTGACCTTACAATAAAACCATCAACCAATAAAAAGATATGAAAATACTTGTAACCGGCGGCCTGGGCTTTATAGGCTCGCATACTGTGGTAGAGCTTCAAAACACAGGTTTTGATGTTGTGGTTATAGACGACCTTAGTAATGCTTCGCTTGAAGTGCTTAACGGTATAGAAGCGATTACCGGTAAAAAACCCGAATTTGAGCAGATTGACCTGCGCGACAAGGCAGCCGTACAAAATTTCTTTAAAAAATACAGCGATGTTAATGGCATAATCCATTTTGCGGCCAGCAAGGCGGTAGGCGAAAGCGTGCAGAACCCGCTGTTGTATTATGAAAACAACCTTGGTGCCCTTGTGTACATCCTTCAGGAGTTACAAAAGAAAGATGCTGCCAATTTTATATTCAGCTCGTCTTGTACCGTTTACGGTCAGGCCGAAAAGATGCCAATATCTGAAGATACACCTGTACAGCCTGCCATGAGCCCTTATGGCAACACCAAGCAGGTAGGCGAGGAAATTATTCAGGATGTGGCTAAAATTAGTAATATCAATGCTATTTTGTTGCGTTACTTTAACCCGGTAGGGGCACACCCTTCGGTTAATATAGGCGAACTGCCACTGGGCGTGCCGCAAAACCTTGTGCCATTTATTACGCAAACCGCTATTGGCCTGCGCCAGGAGCTTTCGGTTTTTGGTGATGACTACCCAACGGTAGATGGTACCTGCGTGCGTGATTACATTCACGTGGTAGACCTTGCCAAAGCACACGTTACTGCGCTTACCCGCCTTATTGATAATAAAAACGTCGAAAAAGTTGAGGTGTTTAACTTAGGTACCGGTCGTGGAAACTCAGTTTTAGAAGTGATAAAAGCGTTTGAAAAAGCAAGCGGTAAATTACTTAATTATAAAATTGTACCGCGCCGCGAAGGTGATGTTACCGAGGCGTATGCCGATACCACAAAAGCAAACAATGTATTGGGCTGGAAAGCAGAGCTGTCATTAGATGAAGCATTGGCCTCTGCCTGGAAATGGGAGCAGAAAGTCCGCTCTAAATAGTGATTAGATAACAGCTACCGAAGCATAATTATAAAAGAAGCCCAAACATAGTGTTTGGGCTTCTTTTATTTTGAATGATATTGACAAATACAGCATTGCCTAATAATCATTTTGCACCTTATATTTCATGGCTAAATGCACCACTTTTTTGGTTTCAAAAAATTCATCTTTAAAATAGTCTGATAAATCAAATAAAGAAACTTTCTGGAATACGGAAAGTTCTTCAGTAAGGTCGCCACCTTTTAGGTAAAGCACACCGTTAGGTAACGGGTGTTTTTGTTCTTTCTTTACTTTGCCGCGCACCCATTTTACAAAATCGGGCATGTTGGTAACGGCACGGCTCACAATAAAGTCAAACTCCTCGTTAATGTTTTCAGCACGCTTTTGTTCAGCGCGCACATTTTTAAGTCCAAGGGCTTCGGCAACGCCTTCTACCACCTTTATTTTTTTTGCAATAATATCAACTAAATAAAACTGTGTTTCCGGAAACATAATGGCAAGCGGTATACCGGGGAAACCACCACCGGTGCCAACATCAAGCACGCTACTTCCGGGTTCAAAGGGCATTACTTTTGCAATACCAAGCGAATGCAGCACATGGCGTGTATACAGCTCGTCTATATCCTTTCGGGATATTACATTTATTTTGGCATTCCATTCGGCATACAGCGCGCCCAGGTTAGCAAATTGTTCCTTTTGGGTTTCGTTAAGGTCAGGGAAATGAACCAGGATTTCCTCCATTATTTTATATTTTTGACAAAAGTAAGCATTTCAGTTATGAAATTTTGGACTAATTTTTGCGTTAACCTATGATTAATAACTACCTTTGAATCCATTGATTGAACGATATATGACTGTAACCCCTCCTGTTTTTTCTAAAACCGACTCGGTTAAATTCTTTCGTACGCTTACCAAACGCGTTAACGATTACTTTAAGGAAAACAACATTAAAAAGACCGGTAACTGGAAGTTGCACCTTAAAACTGCAATAATGTTCAGCCTGTACCTGGCACCATATTTTTTACTGCTAACCCTTGATTTGCCTTGGTATGTGCAGCTTATCTTTACGCTTATAATGGGCGTGGGCATGGCAGGCATAGGCATGAATGTAATGCACGATGCTAACCACGGGTCTTACAGTAGCAAAACATGGCTTAATAAAGTAATGGGCAGCAGCATGTACCTGCTTGCAGGCAATGTAAACAACTGGCAGGTGCAGCACAACGTTTTGCATCATACCTATACTAATATCCATGGGCATGACGAAGACCTTGAGGCCGGACGCATCATCCGTTTTTCTGAGAAAGCACCGTGGCTAAAAATCCATAGATTTCAGCACTATTATTCCATCTTCCTTTATGGGTTGCTAACCTTTAACTGGGCCCTTACTACCGATATTAAGCAGATGCGCCGCTACATAAAACGCGGTTTATCTTATGGCAAGTTCCAGAGCCCTGTTAAGCAATGGACTGTTTTAGTGGTTACAAAACTTATCTACGTATCTGTATGGATAGTACTGCCCATTGCGGTAGGCGGCATTAGCTGGTGGAAAGTTATGATAGGCTTTTTTGTTATGCACTATGTGGCCGGGCTTATACTAAGCGTTGTGTTTCAGCTGGCGCATATTGTAGAGGAAACCGAGAACCCACAGCCCAATGAGCTTAACGAAATGGAAAATACATGGGCCATACACCAGCTGTATACCACGGCTAACTTTGCACCTAAAAACAGAATTGTAAACTGGTTTACGGGCGGGCTTAACCACCAGATTGAGCACCACATATTCCCGAATATAAGCCATGTGCACTATAAAAAATTATCAGAGATTGTAAAGCAAACCGCGCGCGAGCACAACCTGCCTTACCATGAATTTAAAACCATGCGCGGTGCTATAGCAGCCCACTTTAAGCACCTTAAAGAGCTGGGCATTCAGCCTGCGGTGTAAACTAACTACCAATAAAAGACAACACTAATACACAATTTATAAGATGAACGCGCTTTCAGACAGGATCAATAACTTATCTACATCGCAAACGCTGGCCATGGCCGCAAAAGCCAGGGAACTTAAAGCTCAGGGTAAAGACATTATAAGCCTTAGCCTTGGTGAACCCGACTTCAATACGCCCGATTTTATTAAAGAGGCCGCCATACAGGCCATACACGACAATTACAGTACGTATTCTCCCGTAGATGGTTACATGGAGCTTAAAGATGCTATTTGCCGCAAATTTAAAAGAGATAATAATCTTGACTATAAGCCTGCTAACATTGTGGTTAGTACCGGTGCCAAACAGTCTTTATATAACCTTTGCCAGGTATTGCTTAATCCTGGCGATGAGTGCCTTTTGCCTGCCCCGTACTGGGTTAGCTATGCCGAGATGGTTAAGATGGCCGAGGCCGAACCTGTAGAGGTTCTTTCGTCTGTAGAAAGCGATTTTAAAATAACGCCTGAGCAGCTGGAAGCGGCCATTACGCCAAAAACCAAGCTGATGATATTCAGCTCGCCGTGCAACCCAAGTGGTTCTGTTTACAACGAAGCAGAGCTTACCGCACTGGCCAAAGTATTAGAAAAATACCCGCACATTTATATAGTGAGCGATGAAATATACGAGCACATTAACTTCTCTGGTAACTTTTGCAGTATAGCTACCATTCCGGGTATGTTTGACCGTACCATTACCGTAAATGGTGTGGCTAAGGCATTTGCCATGACCGGCTGGAGGATAGGCTACATTGGCGGTCCTGAGTTTATAGCAAAGGCATGTACCAAGATGCAGGGGCAGGTAACCAGTGGTGCTAACAGTATTGCACAACGTGCTACTATTACTGCTCTTGATGCAGACCCATCTGTACTTAAAGATATGGTTGCTGCCTTCCATAGCCGTAGGGATTTAGTAGTAGGCCTGCTTAAAGAAATTCCGGGTGTAAAAATAAACGTGCCCGAAGGTGCTTTTTATGTGTTTCCGGATGTATCATCATTCTTTGGTAAAACACTTAAGGGCGTGGAGATTAAAAACGCCGATGATTTTTCTATGTACCTTTTAGAACATGCAAATGTAGCTACCGTAACGGGCGATGCCTTTGGCAATCCGGACTGTATACGTTTTTCTTACGCCACAAGCGAAGACATCCTTACCGAGGCTTTACGAAGAATAAAAGAGGCTGTTGCCTAAATACATACAACCCCGGCCATGTGTCGGGGTTTTTTATATCTTTACTTTATGGATATAAAAAGTACGGGGTCTAAATATGCGCTTTTAATAGGCATACCCACAGGTTTGGTCTTTACCGCCTTTACGGTATATGTATCATCATTTTACCCGTTCAGGCTATTGCTTAAAGCCGCCAGCCTCAAGGTGTTCTGGAACCCATTTTCGTGGCTGCTGGTGGGCGTAGCACTTGTAGTATCCTTATGGCATACCGGCAAGATGATAGGCCCGGCACTCAAAAAGTTTGACGTACTTAAAACAAGCTTCCTGTTTACATTTTGGGTTAACCTAAGGCTTATGCTGGTTATATCAGCCATTTATTTTTATGGTATTATTGCCAACTCCATGGGTGGTGGCGAGCCTTTTTTAGCCGCTATACCCTTTGCCATCATCGGGCTGATTATATTTTTTGCCTTAGCTACCGGTATTACTGCAATTACCGTAGGTATTTTTATAGTTAAGATGGTTAAAGATAAACTGGTAATTGTACAGGATACAAAACAAACAGATACACCCCACACATCATAAAGAGGCATAAAAAAACTTTGTAACTTTGCGCCCTTATAACTGCAAACAACAACACAATGCAAAAAAAGATAGTACTGCTGGGCTCTGGCGAGCTGGGTAAAGAATTTGTAATTGCCGCACAGCGCCTTGGGCAAACGGTTATTGCTGTAGATAGCTATGAAAATGCACCAGCCATGCAGGTTGCCCATGGTTTTGAAGTAATAAATATGCTTGATGGCGCAGCACTTGATGCCGTTATTGCTAAGCATAACCCTGACTTTATAGTACCCGAAATAGAGGCCATCCGTACCGAGCGTTTTTATGATTACGAAAAGCAGGGTATTACGGTAGTGCCATCGGCTAAGGCGGCTAACTTTACCATGAACCGTAAGGCCATTCGTGACCTGGCAGCTAAAGACCTTGGCCTGCGTACCGCAAACTATCGTTATGCTACATCTGCCGAAGAACTTCAAAACGCTGTTATCGAAGTAGGTATGCCGTGTGTAGTTAAGCCATTGATGTCGTCATCGGGCAAAGGGCAGAGTACTATTAAAACCGAAGAAGATATACAAAAAGCCTGGAAATATGCTGTAGAAGGCAGCCGTGGCGATGTGGTAGAGGTTATAGTAGAAGCATTTGTAAACTTTAATAGCGAAATTACCCTGCTTACCGTTACCCAAAATAACAACCCAACGCTGTTTTGCGCCCCCATAGGGCACAGGCAGGAAAGTGGCGACTATCAGGAAAGCTGGCAGCCTGCCCACGTTACTGATGTGGCTATTGCCGAAGCGCAGGATATGGCCCGTAAAGTAACCGAAGCCCTTGGTGGCGCAGGCCTTTTTGGGGTTGAGTTTTTCCTTACGGATGAAGGAGTATATTTTAGCGAGCTTTCGCCACGGCCGCACGATACCGGTATGGTAACCCTTGCCGGAACACAAAACTTTAATGAGTTTGAACTACACCTTCGTGCTATATTAAGTCTGCCGATTGCCGAAATTACACTGGAGAAGGCGGGAGCAAGCGCCGTTATACTGGCATCAGCTGAAGGTAAACCTTTGTTTACCGGCATTGAGGCCATTGCCGCCCTGCCAAAGACTGATTTCAGGTTGTTCGGAAAACCTACTACAAGGCCTTACCGCCGCATGGGGGTGTCGCTTGTGAATGATAGCATTGATGTACCGATTGAAGATATTGTTGAGAAAGCCAAGGCCGCTGCGGCATTGGTATCAGTAAATAGTATATAATAGAAACAGCCGCTTTAAGCGGCTGTTTTGTTTGATAGCCGCCCTTAAATTACCTAAAAAAGGCGGCTGCAAAAAACATAACCCCGGAAACTCCTAACCCATCTCCGGGACTTAACAAAAACTAGAACTACATTCTTTAAAAAATGCCCGTCCCAAAGGGGATTATGGAACGGGCGGGAAATACATAACCTACCGGAAAACACACTCTTATTAACCGGCAAATCTTTAAAATCATTGTTTATTATAATACAAAATAGGCATTCTTAATGGGCTGTATATGATGCAGGTTGGGTTGGGTTGTTTCATCTACCGGGGCAAA
The DNA here is from genome assembly GCA_040387455.1 of Bacteroidota bacterium. GTDB lineage: Bacteria > Bacteroidota > Bacteroidia > Flavobacteriales > Flavobacteriaceae > Flavobacterium. The sequence continues at coordinate 6,707 of JAZKDS010000331.1, read as the reverse complement.
TTCGTCGCGGTATTCGTTAACCATCTGCATCAGGTTGTTCTCAATGTTGTTAGATATGCTTACCATAGGTGTATCTGTAGGGCGGTTTTCAAACGGGTCCTGCAGGTGTATGGCCATTTTTTCGATAAGGAAACATGCAGCGCCTATGGTAGCTACCACAGGTATTTGCAGCCACCCCAAAAAGTCTTTAAGTCCAAAAGGCAATAGTACTATAAACAGGCACAGTGTAAAGCGTATGTACATGCTGTAGGTAGTAGGGAATATGGTGTTTTTAATACGCTCGCACTTGCCCATAGCATCGCACAGGCGGGTAAGGGTATTATCTACTTCTACTTGTTGGTAGGCATTTAGCTTACCTTGTTCTAATGCTTTTTTAAGTTCTTTGGCATGCAGCATTAATATGGCATTGGGCACATGCTTAAAGTTCTTTACAAAACGCATTTCATCTTCATTAAGTAGCGTCCTTATGGGTTTAATTGGGTCTTTTCCACGTAAAGACTGCGCCAGGGCATAACACCAGGCGGACTGCCTTTTAGCAAAACGCTCTTTAAATTCGCCTGCCTCAATGCTAAAATCAGGATCTTTGTAAAAAGCAATTACCTGACGTACAAGAGAGCGGGAGTCGTTTACAATAGCGCCCCAAACGGTTCTGGCTTCCCACCAGCGGTCATAAGCCTGGTTGCTCTTAAACGCAAGCAGTAACGATATAATGGTACCTAAAATGGCAGGTACTGCAATAGGTATATTGATGGGTGTACCGGTATAAAAATGGTGTATCACCTCAAAACCAAGAGAGTACAGTATAACCAGTGCAAGCTCAACTTTGATCTTGCCCAGTACATATGTTAGTGGAATCCTTTTTTTCAGTAGCATAATCGTCTTCTTTAAGGGGTAATATTATTTTTAAGCAAACTGCTGGTGTAATGATAATACCGGCAGGCCAAGGGCCTCGTTTACACCGGCTATTGATTTCTTTTTTAGTGTAACCTTTTCATTTTTACGGGTTTCAACAACCAGGTCAATGTCATTTTTAAAGATGGTTTCGGCCAGTAAAGGCGCCAGGTCTTTAGGGTTTTGTTCTTCGGCAACGGTAGCACGGCTCACAATGGTAAAATCAAACAGGCTGCTTAGGTGTGCCTGTATCTGGTGCAGTGCCAGGCCTTCTTTTTCCTGTTCAAGATATAGTGCATTGTTAAGCGGCTGGCCACAAGTGTTATGCCCCAAGTGCAGTATAGGGCATTTGCTGTTCAGCACAAGGCGGGTGCAGTATTGATGAATTTTTTGTTTTTCCAGCTTGTAAGACTGAGAGAGTATAATAAGTTCTATACCTTTGTTTTCAATAATGTTTTTAAGCAAAGGTGCAGATATGCTGTATTGCAAATGTACCTGCAGCCTGCAATGCAGGGTGTTAAGAATAGCAGCCTTACATTTGTTTAAAACATCAGATTGCGCTGCAGTATAGCCCGGCACAATTTTATGCAGCATGTATCTGGCGCTGTAGGTATCGGGTACATCGCATACCTGCATCATTATAATGTTGCAGCTTTGTCCGGTAGCATGCCTTATAGCGGTTTTAACAGCGCTAACAGTATCAGCTTCAAGCGTGGTAGGGATCAGGATGTTCTTCATAATGTAATCTTTAATCTTACATTACAAAACAACAACCCCAACATTAGAGTGAATTTAATTCTGGATTAGAATTTCGTTAGATTTTACATTAGAAGATTTAATGGAGAGGCAAAGTAGCAGAGAGGCAAAGTAACATAGTTTTTTATCAGTCTACGAGTTCTTCGTATCTCTGCCTCTCTGCCTCTTTGCTACTTTGCCACTTTCACAAATACAATACTTACCACAGTACCTTTGCCGGGTTCAGATTGTATTATAAGCTCACCACCATGCATCTTAATGATTTTCATGGCCAACGGCAAGCCCAAGCCATACCCGTTGTATTTAGTGGCCTCTTTGCCCCTGAAAAAGGGTTCATACAAAAAGGGTATATCTTCTGGAGGTATACCAATGCCAATATCTGTAATGGTTATTTTAAGCTGGTCTTTTATAGCAGTAAGGTTTACAAAAACCTCCTCATTATCACTGTATTTTACGCCATTGCTTATAATGTTGCCAATGGCAAGTTCCAGTAACGGGCGGTTGCAGGGGAGTGTAAGCAATGACTCATCTTCGGGTATATTGCCCAGGTTTATAGTAATGCGGTTGCCGGGGTGCAGCCTGTCAAGCCCTGCCTTAATATCCAGTAGCATATCATCCATACGGGCAACATCCTGAACCTGTTTTTTACCGTCATAACCGGTTTGTGTAAGCTTTAACAGGCTCTCTGTCAGGTTGCCCAGGCGCGATGCCTGCTGATGTATGTTAAGCAGTACCTGCTCATATTCACCGCTGCTACGTTCTTTAAGCAGTGCAATTTCGCTTTCGGCTATAATGGTGGTAATAGGCGTTTTAAGCTCGTGGCTGGCGTTGTTTATAAAGTTGGCCTGTATTTCAAAACTGGTTTCAAGGCGGTCAAGCATGCCATTGAATGTCTTGGCAAGGTCAAAAATTTCATCGCCTTCATCAGCATCAGGCATGGGTACCCGGTTGTGTAAATTACTGACACTAATGCGTTTAACCTCGTTTGTAATCTTGGCAACGGGGTTAATTACCCGTTTGGCTAAAAAGCGCCCAAAAATATAGGCCAGGAGTATAAACCCAAGTCCCCCAAAGATAAGTATGCGCGTTATAAGCACAGTACTGGCATTGCCGCGGCGGTCTCTTGCGCCTACAATAACCATGTATTTAACTCCTTGTTCATCAAATATTTGTGCGTAATGATAGTATCCATATTCCTGTACATAGCCCGACCCATTTTTTAATACATCGGTATAAAATTCAGGCGGCAGGTGCAGTTTGGTATTGTATTCAAAAGAGCTGGGCCCATTTACCCTTAGTACATAGTCAGTCTCTTCAATAAGTTCTTCTAAGCCATTGGCTTTCAGGTTTCTATAATAATTTGCTTTTTGAGGATCTTTTTGATAATGAATAGACGATACAATTTTTGCCCTGTCTATCAGTCGTTTAACAAAATAATACTCATTATTGTATTTAAAAAGAAAAAATACCACCACGCATAACAGTAGTGTACTGATGCCGGAAAGCGCAATATAGTTAACGGTAATTTTTCTTTTTATCTGCATATCAGGGTTTTAAAACATAACCAAGCCCCTTAATGGTATGGATGAGCTTGTTAGTATAGGGCTTGTCTATCTTATTGCGAAGGTAGTTGATATAAACATCTACAACATTAGTATTCATGTCAAAGTTTATATTCCACACATTATCAAGTATTTTCTCGCGAGAAAGTATAATACCGCTGTTCTTGGCAAGGTAGTACAGCAGCTTAAACTCTTTGGCCGTCAGTGCAATAAGGTCTTCGCCACGGGTTACGGTCTTGGCACGGCGGTCTATTTGCAGGTCGTCTACGGCAATAATTTCGGCGGTGCGGTGCTCCTGGCCTGCACGGCGGGCAAGGGCATTAATACGGGCTTCCAGTTCACTGAACCTAAAGGGTTTAGCCATGTAGTCATCGGCACCGGCATTAAGGCCGGTAACAATATTATCGCTGCTGTTAAGGGCAGTAAGCATTAGTATCGGCACATAGTTATTGGCAGCACGCAGGCGCCGGCTTATCTCTATGCCGTTAATATCGGGCAGCATAACATCCAGTACCACAACATCATATGCGTTATTGGCAAGCATCTCAAGGGCGGTGGCACCATCAAGGGCGGCGCTTACATCGTGGTTTTTTTCAGATAATCCCTTTCGGATAACCGATAGCAGGTTAGGCTCGTCTTCAACAATCAGTAGCTTCATAATTTTTTTGGCTTCAAACAAAAATACGATAAATTTTCTAACTGTATTTGTGTAAAAAAGTGCTTAATTTTTCACTTTCGGAGTTCATTTTCACAATATAATACGCTAAAAAAGCAACTGCAGTTTTCCGCCAAAAAAATGCGGCTGCAATGCGAG
>JAZKDS010000331.1:0-2674 GCA_040387455.1 Bacteroidota bacterium | reverse complement strand
GTATTTTTGTGCCCGACAAACAAAAACTTAAACTGTTTATGAAAGCATATGTTTTTCCGGGCCAGGGTGCCCAGTTTACCGGAATGGGTAAAGAGCTATATGAAACTAACGCGCAGGCCAAAGCACTTTTTGAGCAGGCCAATGAAATACTGGGATTCCGTATTACCGATATAATGTTTGAAGGTACTGCTGAGCAGCTTAAAGAAACCCGCGTTACACAGCCAGCCGTGTTTTTACACTCGGTTATACTGGCTAAAACGCTTGGTGACAGCTTTAAGCCCGAAATGGTAGCCGGCCACTCGTTAGGAGAATTTAGCGCACTGGTTGCTGCCGGTGCCCTTACGTTTGAAGACGGCCTTAGGCTGGTAAGCCAGCGTGCCCTTGCCATGCAAAAAGCATGTGAGATTGCGCCAAGCACTATGGCTGCCGTTTTAGGTCTTGAAGATAAAGTAGTTGAAGACGTATGCGCCTCTATAGACGGTGTTGTGGTGGCGGCCAACTATAATTGCCCAGGCCAGCTTGTTATAAGCGGAGAAACAAAAGCCGTTGAGGCAGCCTGCGAAGCCATGAAAGCCGCCGGAGCCAAGCGTGCCCTGATGCTGCCTGTGGGCGGCGCATTTCACAGCCCCATGATGGAGCCTGCCCGCGAGGAGCTTGCTGCGGCCATAGAGCAAACCACATTTAGCAACCCGGTATGCCCCGTATACCAAAATGTACCGGCTACTGCCGTAAGCGATGCCACCGAAATTAAAAAGAACCTTATCATACAGCTTACTGCCCCGGTAAAATGGACGCAGAGCGTACAAAACATGGTAGCCGATGGTGCTACCCTGTTTACTGAGGTAGGCCCGGGCAACGTGCTGCAAGGCCTGGTGAAAAAAATAAACAAGGATGTAGAAACGGCCGGAGCTTAATCTGTTTCAGTATTGAGATAGCAGTTGCAGTAAAGACGAAATGCTTGCGTCTCATTTTAGAAAATAAACAACATCAATCAATTCCCCATGGTAACCACTACGGGGAATTTTTTTATACCTAATATTATAATAACACCCACTCAAAGCAACCTTTGTTACTTTACAGCATCTGATATTAAATCACCAACCACCTGCTATGCTCAAATCATTGTTATTGTTAGGCCTGCTGCTGTGCATGGCTTCCTGCGGTACGCTTAACGGCGGTCCTTATACCGTACTTGTAGACAGCAATGTGCCAAACGCTAAAGCCACCATTAGGGGCAATACCTATAGCCTTCCGGCAGAGGTATCGCTGCCCCGCGAAAAAAATACGCTGACCATAACCCTGGAGGCCGACTCTGTTAAGCAACGCGACTTTATGGTAAAATCGCGCCTTAGCCCTAATGCCATTGCTGGCAACCTGTTTTATATGCCCATCTATCCGGTGGCGCTTGGGGTAGATATTGTTACGGGTAAGGGCTATTATTATGGCAAATACATTTACCTTGATACGTTGACTAACGAGGCTAAGGTAAGGGGATGGTGGGGCAGGCCGCTAAAACACATAGGCCCTGTACCCAGGGGGCGTATTAATTTATTGGTGTCCATACCCTATGTAAACAACTTTCATCAGCAGCCTAAAAACAGGCCGGTACAAAACAGCTGGGGGTGCTTTGGCATTGCTGCCGGGCTCGAATATTATTATGCCGAAAACCGGTCGGTTAAAGCAATGGCATCTTCAACTATAGACTTTCCGTTTTTTGTACCTGTGCCGTTACTGGACATCAGCGAAAAAATGTACAGCGCAACATTTAGCCTCACACATAATTACCAAATGGGAAGGCTGCAATTAGGCTACGGCCCCGCATTTACATCAAACGCATGGAGCTGGCGCAGAAGCGATAGCTCTGACATCAGTTTTGACCCGGACAACCCCAATAAAAGGAGTGAACAGCTTATAAACCGATCTGTAGGTATGCTGTTTACTGCCAATTACAAGGTGGGTAAGGCGCTGCACCTGGGCTTGTCTTACAATCCGTCAATATATGCTATAAAACCGGTTGGTGCCTTTAACTATGAGCATGTAATAAGCTTTGAATTCATCTGTAAGTTTAAGATGAGTAAAAAATAATGTGTTAGTACTTATATAGCAGATAGTAGATTACAGATAGCAGTCCGCACTGTGGTCGTTTGTGTTTAATAACGAGGCTCATTCCCCTCCTTCGGAGGGGTGCCCGTAGGGCGGGGTGGTTTACCTATTGCTGTGTTATTTTTTATTCTCCTTTTTTTGTATAAGATACAACCTCCAGATGCGTGCAAGAAACATGGTGTTGACAAAAATAAGGATGTAAAATACAAAGTAACGGCTCTGGAAAGGGCTTTCGGTAAAAAGGTTACTGGCCGACATAAGCAACAGCGCAGTACTAAACACATACAGTACACTAAACACAATTACACGTTTTTTAGTGGCCATTTTTTTAAAATTGTCGTTAACCTGTTGCTTTCTTTCGGTTTCCATAGTATAATTTATGCCGCTAAGATATACAAACTGCTTCAGGCTTCCAAAAAAACAAAATCCCCTGGCCATTGCCCGGAGATTGTTATACATGTTTTTAATTTATACTATTACCTCACAGCAACTGCCAGCCCACTTTTAAGTTAAGCGAGTTAAAACTATTGCCATTTGTGTCGCTTGAAAAAATAGAGCTGGGTACTATAAT
>JAZKDS010000330.1:11179-19216 GCA_040387455.1 Bacteroidota bacterium | reverse complement strand
AAGCGCCTTAAGCAAACGTTGCTTGTTTAATGCCGAAACAAAAAGAATAGGCACGTCTGTAAACGGCTGCAATTCCTGGCGTATTTTAAGCTCATAATCACGGGTTGTCATAGTGTCTTTTTCCACCAGGTCCCATTTGTTTACAAGTATTACAACACCTTTACGGTTTTTTTCTGCAAGCCAGAATATACTCTGGTCCTGACCTTCAAAGCCACGTGTGGCATCTATAACCAGTATACATATATCACTGTGTTCAATGGCTCTTACAGAGCGCATAACCGAGTAAAATTCAAGATCTTCTTTAACCTTAGCCTTACGGCGGATACCAGCAGTATCTACAAGGTTAAATTTATAGCCAAAACGGTTGTATGTAGTATCTATAGCATCACGCGTGGTACCTGCAATATCGGTAACCACAAAGCGGTCTTCGCCAATTAGCGCATTTATTATAGAAGATTTACCCGCATTTGGGCGGCCTACCACAGCAAAGCGTGGCAAAACCTCTGCATTTTCATCCGGAGCTTCAGCTTCAGGCAATAAGTCTACAATAGCATCAAGCAATTCGCCTGTGCCGCTGCCACTCATACCGGCAATGGTAAAATATTCACCAAGACCCAGGTTATAAAACTCAACTGCATCTTTTTCGCGCATTGAGTTATCTACCTTATTTACAGCAACAACTACAGGCTTTGTAACTTTCCTAAGTAGTTTTGCAACCTCAGCATCCATTGGGGTAATACCCTCTTCAACATCCACTAAAAACACAATAACATCAGCCTCATCAATAGCAAGTTCAACCTGACGGCGAATTTCTGCTTCAAAAACGTCATCGCTGCCTTTTATGTAACCGCCGGTATCAATTACCGAAAACTCTTTACCATTCCACTCGCTCTTGCCATAATTCCTGTCACGGGTTACTCCGCTTACAGAATCTACAATCGCTTCCCTGCGCTGTATCAGTCGGTTAAAAAAAGTGGACTTGCCCACATTCGGCCTTCCTACTATAGCTACGATATTGTTCATATCTTTATTTTAATTTTTTGCAAAAGTAATATTTAAAGTCGTAAAGTCTAAAGTTTATAACGTCTAAAGTCTTTGTTTAAGGACTTTACAACTTTACACTTCATAACTTTTAACGCGCTTTACTTGTTATTGTATCCAAACCTTCTTAACTGGAAACTATTTGAACGCCAGTCTTTATTGACCTTTACAAACATTTCAATATGAATTTGTTTGCCAAAGAATTTTTCAAGATCCTGCCTGGCCTGTATGCCCACTCTTTTAATTGCTGAGCCTTTATGGCCTATAATAATGCCCTTTTGGGTATCGCGCTCTACCATAATCACGGCACGTATGCGGATAATTTCATCATCTTCTATAAACTCTTCAGTCTCAATTTCAACAGAGTACGGAATTTCCTTATCATAATTGATAAGTATTTTTTCGCGTATGGTTTCGTTTACAAAAAAGCGTTCGGGTTTATCAGTAAGCGCATCTTTAGGATAATACGCAGGCGATTCGGGCAAAAGTTCGAGAATACGGTCAAAAACCGGCTTAACATTAAAGTTCTCAAGAGCAGATATGGGGTGAATTTCTGCATTGGGCACTTTTTCCTTCCACAGCTGCATTTGCTCTTCAAGCTGTTCCTGGCTGCTCTTATCTATCTTGTTAAGTAACAGCAGTACAGGTATCTTAGCATGGATTATCTTATTGAAGAATGACTCATCTTTAAGTTCCTTCTCACCTATTTCAACCATGTAAATCAGTACGTCGGCATCTTCAAAAGCCAGCTTTACAAAATCCATCATAGAGCTTTGCAACTCATATGCCGGCTTTATAATACCCGGAGTATCAGACAATACCACCTGAAAATCTTCTCCATTAACAATACCCAGTATACGGTGGCGCGTAGTTTGTGCCTTACTGGTAATAATAGATAGCCTTTCGCCTACAAAAGCGTTCATAAGCGTGCTCTTACCCACATTAGGGTTACCTATAATATTTACAAATCCTGCCTTATGTGCCATACCGTCAATGCTTTAAAATAAAAAAGCCTCCCCGTTAGGGAAGGCTCTTAGTAGCGGGAACAGGACTCGAACCTGTGACCTTCGGGTTATGAGCCCGACGAGCTGCCTACTGCTCTATCCCGCGATGTTTCGAGTGCAAATATACAACTGATTTCTAATAAACCAAGCCTTTTTTGCAATACTTTTATTTTTTAATATATTTTTAGCCCTACTTTTCTGATTAGCAAAACACTAAACCCAAATAAAAATTAAACATAAAGTGCTTAACATTTCACTTTTGGAGTTGGGAATCGCGTTTTTTGACAATAATAAAATTTCAGGCTGCTACATTTCTGCTTAAATGTGTTGCATGGCCATAAAAAAACCTCCGAAAACTTCCGGAGGTTGTATACTATTGCACTCAGGTATTATTTTTTCTCGTAAATAAATTCCATTGGCTTTCCTTCTTCCTCTGCAAAAACATGAAGCTCTTTACCTTTAACTGATACCTCATATTCATCTTCGGTACCGTCTTCGGTATAAGTAATAATTACATAGTTTTTGCTGTCTTTTTGTGTAACTACAAATGTGCCTTTCTCTTCTCCATCTAAAAACACGGTAGCATTTTTGCCACTAAAATCAATGTAAGCACCTTTAAATACCTCAAGGGTACCTGCCATGCCTTCTGTTATAGCAGCAGCTGTTTCTTCGTCAATGTCGCCCTTAACTTCGTCGCTAAGGGTTACCTTATCATTTTTTATATCCAGTATAATACCCGATATATCAAACACCATAAGGTTCCAGTGGCCCTGAAGGTCTTTTTCGGTAAGTTTTTGGGCATTAGCCCCGGCAGCCATAAGGCAAAATGCCATTACTAAGTAAAAATGTTTTTTCATAAATTGTTTTAGGTATAATTGCGGCGCTAATGTATCAAAAAAAAATACTATAGTATTAATCCGTTAAAAAATAACTTTTACCCTGTTCTATTTATCAAAAATCATTACTATATCGCTTCCATCTTCATCATCGATCATTTTAAAATGCAGGCGGCTATCGGCAATGTATATCTCAATCTCTTCATCACCTTCTACCTCGCCATCAGTAAGGTATTGCTTGCCGTTTTTACTAACCAGCTTATAAGGGCCTTCACTCTCGCCATCCAGGTTATGCTCTAACATATTATCTTTTTTAAAGTCAAGGTAATAATCTCCCACATAGGCAAGGGTTTCAAGCAGTACTTCGCCTAGCTGGTCTATCTCCTCACCTTCAAACTCTTCTTTAGCTTCCTCACTAATGGTAAACGTTTGGTTTTTAAAATCTATAGTACCCATGCTCATCTGCATAGCACCCATAGTCCAGTGGCCCAACAGGTCTTTTTCGGTAAGTTTTTTTTGAGCCTGTGCGCTAAGTGCAAAAGCACAGGCAATAAATAAGGTTAGTATTTTTTTCATTGGTTGGTTTTTGGTTGTTAAATGATGTATGTCTATTGCCTTTTATAAATCAGCTCAATCTCATCTTCAACAGTAATATAAAGCTTATTATCTTTAATAGATATCACTGCCGGCTCTTCCTCTTCACCCTCTTCGCTAGTAACAACAATCTCGGTAACCTTATTCTCAGTTTCCAACCTGTAGGTTCCGCTATAGGTTTCTTCGCCTATTACCTGCTTTGCCGTATTACCGCCTTCAAAAGTTATTGAAGCCCCCTTATATTGCTTGGTCATAATAGCATAATTATGCTCTTCTTCTTTAAGTTCGGCCGGTGTAAGGTTCTCTTTATACTCGGCATCTAAAACGTAGGTGCCTTTTATGGCATCAATAGTTACCTGCTCATCTTTATATGACACCAGCTTCCAGGTGCCCAGCAGGTCGCCTTCGGTAACTTTTTGTGCCTGTACTGTTATTGCAGTGGCTAAAAATGCCAACAGCATAAGTATTTTTTTCATTGGTTTATAAGTTGGGTGTATTTTATAAGTAGTAATTACTTTACCATGTTATACACAAGGTGCGCCTTTATCTCATTATCAATAATATGCATTTGCCCCTTTTCTATATAAATTTGAGGTTTACTACTCATACCACGCTCTTCATCCATTGTCATATAAGTTTTACCGTTTTTATCTTCAAGTGTAAACTGGCCTTTAAACTCTTCGCCTAAAACTATCTGACTGGCCGTATTGCCTTCTATTTTCAGAAGAGCATCTTTAGTTTGCTCCACAATGCTTTTATACTGGCTTTCTACCTCGTTTTTAGGCATCGTAGGCTTATCGTTTATCTTCCATGTACCGTTAAGCACATCGGCACTGCCGTTTTCGTCACTAAAGCTCACCATGCGCCATTTGCCTTGTAGTTGCTCTTTGGTTACGGTTTGCGCCTGTACTGCAAGCGCAGTAAAAACAAGCATCGCTAAAAAATACATCTTTTTCATAGTATTGTTGATTAATCTTAATATTTAAATCTTTATTTTACAAAGCAGTACACTCAAAATTTATTTCAGGATTTCATTAGGATAAAAACAGTACTAACTTAGTATTTTCTTTTTAAAACAAGATCCAGACCACTCATATTCATATACAATAGGTTGTCTTTAATAGTAAGTGCAAGCTCCTCTGTCACGCCGTCTTCATGGATTACAGTTATGCCCGTAGCTTCTTTATTTATTCCAAAATCCCCATCCATCATTTTCTCACCATCTACAAAACTACTAACCCTATCACCCTTAAAAGTCATTATTGCATCGTTAAAGTGCATATCTTCAGAGTTAAGCCATGCTTGTTTAAGCCATTCTTCATACTCGGCAATATGCTGAGCATCCCAGTCTTTTTTGCCTTTTTCCGTAAGCTTTACCTCACGTTTTTCAAGATCATAAACCTGATTACCATCACTATAACTTATAAATCGCCAAGTCCCTTCAAGATTTTTTTGAGTTACAGCCTGAGCCTGTACCGTTATTACAGTAAAAACAAGCATCGCTAAAAAATACATCTTTTTCATAAGTAATTATTGTTGGTTAAGTTAATCGCACGGTATTATTTTACCGGGCTGTAAATCATTTCCATATTTAATTCATGATTTTCATCTAACACATGCATTTGCCCGTCTTTAATAAACACCTGCGGCGCGCCTGTTGTACCCTGATCCATGGTAATGTAGGTCTTGCCGTTTTTATCTTCAAGCGAATATTGTGTTTCAAACTCCTGCCCTTCTACCACCTGGCTTGCGGTATCGCCTTTTATAATCAGCACGGCATCTTTAGACTGCGCAATAATGCCCTCATACAGCTCGGCCGCGTTATCTTTTGCATCTTCGGCACCTGCATTCAGTTTCCAGGTACCTTTTACAACATCAACAGTACCGTTTTCATTAATAAAAGTAACCAGTTTCCATTTACCCTGAAGGTCTTTTTGGGTTACCGTTTGTGCTTTTGCTGCAAAAGAGGCTGCAACTAATAAAATAAGGAATAATTTTTTCATAGTTTTTTAAATGTAAATATCATATCGGCGGTTTGCATATCTATTACTAACGCGTGTTTGCTGATTATTGTATCTTAAGGTTCTTTTATATAAACACGCTTTACCTGGCCGTCCGGCTGTATCATATAAAGCTTATCTTTTAGTACATATACTATATAATCTTCTGATATAGCAGGTTCATTCCACCCCTGCGAATATATAAAGGAACAAATCGTTTGCCCATAATCGTCTTTCTGTAGCCTAACCTCATGTTTGTCTTTTATAGTATCGCTACTCTTAATAGTAACAGTCCCATCATTAAACACAAGGTAGGTATCTTTATCTGCCTGTAGCATCCTTACCAGGTCTTCTAAAAACACCTGCAACTCTTCGGGCGTGTAACGGCTTTGTATATCCGCTACGGTAACATATTCCTCAGTATCATAATTAAGACTAAAATCAGGCTCTTCATAGGCCGATAGCCTCCAGGTGCCCTGTAGCTGTTTTAGGGTAATATCCTGCGCATTTGCAAAAAATGCAAAACAAACAGTAAGGAATATAACAAGGAGAGGCTTCATAGAGGATATTGAAGATTATACTGCTAAAGTATCAAAATAAATAGAACATTGTATATTAGGCACACTATTTGTTTTAAGGATGACAACACATACTAAAACCAAAAAATGATTAAAAAAGCACTGATAGTAATTGCCGTAGCATTAGCCATATACCTTGCATTTCGCTATTGCGAATTTAAAGATAACAGCAGCACTACTATTGATGAAACCGCCCTGATACAGGAGCAAATTAAAAATGTGGGCAAGCTGGTAGTTACCGAAGGCCACTTTAGCGAAGTGGTTACCTACAAGGATGAGAAAAAGTACCTGATGGACTTTTACAGCGCCGAGAAAAAAGCCATTGTAATTGTAAATGCCGATGTTACCGTAGCCTATGACCTTAGCAAGGTTACCTATGATATTAACGAGGCTACCAAAACCATTACCATTACAAACATACCTAGAGAGGAGATTAAAATAAGCCCCGACCTGCAGTATTATGATGTGCAGGAAAACAACTTTAATAAGTTTCACGGCGAAGACTATAATAAAATCAATGCCCAGGTAAAAGAAACGCTACGTAAAAAAATTGAAAAGAGCACATTAAAAACCAATGCTCAAAACCGCCTTATAAGCGAATTATCTAAAATACTGATACTTACCAACACCATGGGCTGGACACTGCAATATAACGGGCAGGCTATTAGTAATGAAACTATAAACAACATTACGCCTACGCCTCAGTAAGTCACAGCACAGCTATAACTAAAAAACGCCCCAATCAAGGGGCGTTTGCTATTTACACTTTTTCTTTTTCAAATATAAGTTCGAGGCCGTCATCAATCAGGTGGGCTGTTTTAGGGCGGCTTAATTTTATGCTTTCAAGATAGGCCAGTACTTTATCAAGCAATTGCGTATCGTTATTTTTATGCAGTAATTCGGCTATCTCAACGCTTAGCAGCCAGTCGCCGTTATGTTTAGCGGTAAGCAGGTTAAAAGTATCAGCAATGCTACGAGCCGCTTCTTTACCCTCGCGGATGTTCCTTATATTTTGGTACAGGCCTTCCAGCTCTTCCCTTTCAGCCGTTTTTTTAGCCTTAATGGTTTTGCTCGATGGCACATGGTTTACCATATCAAAGCTTTTTACATCGGCAGGGCCAGAGTATGCCGAGATAACTTTTTTACCCACAGCCATATCATATATGCCCCACTCCGGCTGAAACAGCACGGTATCATTATGTGTAACAGTACAGTTTTTAAAGCTTATCAATATAATCTTGCCCTGCAGGTTGCGCGTGCCGGTAATAATTTCACCACTAACGGTAACATCACCCTCAAACTCCAGGGTAACGCGCAGGCCTTCATAAATATCATATGCCATTAGGTCGCGCGGACTCATATCCTCTATAGCCAGGTTAATGCCTTTTAGCTTGCCCACGGGGCTGCCAAAACCTTCGGCATGATAGGATGTATCATGGCCCACAAGCTCTTTTTCGCGATACGACAAAGCCGTTTTACCGGTAGTTTGTATATATATGGGCTTGCCCTCGTTTTCTATAACATTAGTAAATACACCACTTACCTGCAGGCCGGTACTAAACTCTACCGTGCCTAAAGCCTTGCTGTGTATCAGTTTTTCTACACTGCTAAGCCCGCCGGTGCGCACCGCCATTTTATTTGCAAATTCCTCCAGCACCAGGCTAAGGTGTGCAAAATCGGGCGTTACATACAGCTGCGGCTGTAGCTTGGTAATATCAAACCCCTGATAAGCTGCATTAATATCATAAGGCAACTTCTTAACATTATCGGTCATGCACCAGGCGCTTTCGCCAATAGACGACAGCAGGCCGGCGCCATATATTTTGGGGTTCTCTACTGTGCCTATAAGGCCATACTCTACCGTCCACCAGTGCAGGTTACGTATGAGGGCCATTTCGCTGGGCTCAACCGACTTGCTTTGCAAATCGTCTACCAGCTTTTCTATAGCGGTTATTTCTTCCTGCGGTGTGCCTTCGGCCTCTTT
>JAZKDS010000330.1:0-11169 GCA_040387455.1 Bacteroidota bacterium | reverse complement strand
CGGCGGTATCATTTTGAAGTTCGTCCACACGCTTTTCAGCGGCTTCAATATCAGCCTGCGGCGTGCCTTCAGCCTCTTTTAGTATACTAAGCAGGCGTATGGCCTCATATATCTCATAATCCCTTGCCGATGATATGGCCTTACAGCCTATCTCGCCAAAACGGCGCAGGTACTCGGCATATTCCGGGTTAGCGATAATGGGTGCGTGCCCTGCCCCTTCATGAATAATATCGGGTGCCGGTGTATATTCTATATTCTCAAGCTGGCGGATATCGCTGGCAATAACAAGCACATTATAAGCCTGGAACTCCATAAACGCATTTGGCGGAATAAAACCGTCTACCGCAACGGCAGCCCAACCTATCTCTTCCAAAATGCGGTTCATGCCATACATACTTGGAATGTTCTCCACTTCAATGCCCGTTTTTTTAAGGCCTTCAAGGTAAGAGCTGTGTGCCACACGACTAAGGTAATCTACATTTTTACGCATAACATAGCGCCATACTGCCTGGTTTATGGGTGTATAGTCTGTATAATCCTGCGGCTTTATAAACTGCCTTAAATGGTTAGGAAGCCTTTCTATAAGCGGATTGCTTTCAAATGCTTTGCTCATTACCTTATTTGTTTTTGTATCAGGTAAAATTAACGATTTCTCATGAAATATTACCAAAACGTAAACTTTATATTTTAATTATGGCAGGAGCTAAGTGTATGTTACAGAAAACGTAAAATAAATAAAGCCACGCAAGTGCGTGGCTTTACAGGACAAAGTAATAATGAATATGCTTTATTGCTACTCTCAGGCTCTCCTCACAACCTGATTGCGGCGCTAATTCATTATAATTTTAATGCTTTCTTGGGTCAAAAGTAATAAACCATTGCTTCTTAAAGAAATCTTTTTCGGTAAAAAGTGCTTTTTTAGCGGTCAAATTAATTTAAATTTTCATAACCCTCTCAATTCCAACACCTTTCTCTGTAAATATTTTTACGAAATAAATTCCGGCTGAACGGCTGGAAATATCAAGAGTGTCCTGGGTGCCATTTATGCTTTTTGCCTGCAACAGCCTGCCCTGCATATCATATAGTTCTACATGCTGCAATATATTATTAGCTGCAATGTTTATTACGCTGCCGGCAGGATTAGGATATACTTTAATACTACTGTCTTTTTCAAATCCGGGCGTGCTTAGCAGGGCAAATATTGTTGTGGCTTCATTAGTCTCTATTGGCCAGTTATAATCAAAGAAAATTTCGGCCTCCTGGCTTACATCATCATTGATAGCAAGTGTACTTAACGATTTTATTTTAAACGCAACATTGCCTTTGCCTCCATTACCCGCAAGACTGATGTCATCAAAATAAAATTCTACTTTATTCCCGGTTCTCCTTACCTCCACATCATGCGATGTATTTATCATTTGCAGTGTGTTCAGGTCAAATTGCGTCTCATCTATCACATCTTTAACTACAATAAAAGTAGCGGGAGCCGTTCCTGTATTTTCAAAATTAATGTTGTAATGCAGGTAGTGTCCTATCATATCAGGATGTACCATTTCGCCCTCAAGGCAAGTAATATCATTAGGATCAAAAGAGCCTACCACAACCTGCTTAAGGCCAAAAACATTATTTTCAGGCGTTTCATCGCCCGTAAGCGGTGTTATGTCTGCCGTAAGATTAAGTACATCATCTATATTAACCGCAGGCGTTTCCATAGGGCTATTTACATTAAGGGTTAGCATAACCTCGCGGCTTTCAAAAGGCTGCAGATTTGTGTAGCTCCAGGTAATGCTGCCCGTGGCAGAGGCTGTTTCTACAGGAGTAGCCGAGACATAATCAAGCACGGCATCATCATACATAAAAGTAACATCGCCATTAAGGGTTTGGTTACCGTTATTTTTATAAACTATTTTATATGTTGAGTCAAAACCCGGGCGTGGTGGTATTAAAGGCACAATTACTACTTCTGCATCGGCATGGTTACCAATGGGTGCAATACTGAAATTTTGAACCGCAACATTATTTTCAATATCGATAAAAGTTACAACAGCCGATTCAGGATTTACAGTAAAAAAATTGGTGTCTATTTGGGGCGATAGCGTAAATGTTCCAATTCCCGGATAAAAATTATAACCATTATTATTGCTAAAAGCTGTCCCTGCCTGGTCATCACCGTTAATAGTAATTGCAGAAAACCCTAAAATTTCACTCTCATTTTCATCTAAGTATATCGAACCCATTATTTTGTTATGCCTACCCCCGGGCTCAAACGTACAATAAGGGCTAATGACTACTCCAAAAGGCACATATTCATCTGTAAACATAAGCTCTTCCCCTTCATCAATGCACACGTAGCAATGATAGTTAGGATTGCCGTTGGTAACATAACTAAAATCCATGTAATTCTGGCTGAAGTTTGTATATCCATTTTTTAAATTCACATAAATATCATCGGTTGAATTACCTACGCTTATCTCAGCATTAACAAGAACCGGACACCCGCTTAAATCCAAATTAGTTAAGTGGTAAGAATCCACATAAATATAAGTTAAGTGTGGCTTGTAGCCAATTTGTATATTATTAGATTCAATACAACTTAAAAATGCATTTTCAAGGTTTTCTGCCCCGGTTAAATCTACGCTTACTATAGGCGCCTGCAAAAATTCAATAGTTTTAAGGTTTGTCATAGTACCCATAATAACATTAGAAGTACTGCTTGCATAAATCCTAAAGTGTTCAATATTTGTAAGCATTGAAACGTCAATTGTTTCAACATCGGTACGCAGGTCAAGCTCAGTAAGATACTGAAAGGGAGACAAATCCAACTCAGTAAGAGATAATATGTGTAGGTGCAATTCTGTGATATTTGTAAATGCTTCTATGCCGCCTACAGAAGCATAATAATTTGCATTAAAACTTAAAGAGGTAGCGGCCTGCGCTTCATTAACCTGTATTTCACCATCGTTGTTTGCATCAAGACCAGGGTATGTAAAAATTATGTCATCCTTTAAATCCGAGTCAGTAAAATTTACAATCTGGGCATGAAGAAGTGTGGTAATACTAAGAAATAAAATGAGGAAGGCTAATTTCATTATGGAATATTTTAGAGGGCTAATGTACTAATTTCTATCAATAAAAAAAGCCTCACAAAATGTGAGGCTTAATATTTTGGTAACCTGTTACTTCTTTTCCTGCGGAGGAAACTGCGCAATTATCTTTTCTACAAACTCATTTATGCGCTCCTGCTTTTTGTCGCGGTTCTGGGTTAGTACACCGGCACCCATACCCTGCCAAACCAGCTCTTTTTTAGCCGTATCTATAACATCGATATAAAGGGTTCCTTCGGTATGCGTGCTTACACTATTGTAATTACCACCCCAGCCCCATGGGCCACCCCAACCATAGCCGCCCCAACCGTAACCATAACCCCAGCCACCGTAGCCGCCCCAGTTATTTACGTTTACTTCTTTATTGGCCTTGGTAAAAATATTGACTAAAAAGTCAGGTTTTTCGCTTTTAACAAAGCCTTTCTTTGCCATCTCAATATCAATAGCATTCAGTATGCGCTTTTTGTCGAGGTCGCTTATCTCGGCCTTGTCTATGCCATCTTTAAGATAGCCATAGGTTTTATAGGTGGTAAAGTTAGCGGCATCATCATAATCAGAGCTAACCCTTACAGT
This sequence comes from Bacteroidota bacterium, assembly GCA_040387455.1. Taxonomy (GTDB): domain Bacteria; phylum Bacteroidota; class Bacteroidia; order Flavobacteriales; family Flavobacteriaceae; genus Flavobacterium. Next base: position 7,492 of record JAZKDS010000330.1, on the reverse strand, counting down.
GCCACACGATACAGCCATGGCCGTAATAAAAAATAACGAGAGCAGTTTTATCGTTTTCATAATGTCAATAAAGTTAATTGTTTTTTCTTTTCATAGCATTTGCACTTTAGCATATACAACTAACCTTTTTTAGTTTATGAATCCAGTAATGCATCACTCACCATGTTAGGCAGCGTAACCTTAAGCAGTGGCTGGCTTTTCATAGCGCGTTTTATGGCAAAAACTGCCTCTTCGTTCCTGGCCCAGCTGCGCCTTGCAATACCGTTGTTCACATCCCAAAAAAGCATTGATTCTAAACGCCTTGATGCCTCTGTAGAACCATCAAGAACCATACCAAAGCCACCGTTTATAACCTCGCCCCAGCCCACACCGCCGCCGTTGTGTATGCTTACCCATGTAGCACCCCTAAAGCTGTCGCCTATAACGTTATGTATGGCCATATCGGCTGTAAAGCGCGATCCATCATAAATGTTAGAGGTTTCACGATACGGGCTGTCGGTGCCACTCACATCATGGTGGTCGCGGCCCAATACAACAGTACCTATTTTACCATCGGCAATGGCCTGGTTAAAGGCACGTGCTATGTTTATGCGGCCTTCGGCATCGGCATATAAAATGCGTGCCTGGCTGCCCACCACCAGTTTATTTTGCTGTGCTCCCTGTATCCAGCGGATGTTATCTTCCATCTGCTGCTTTATTTCAACAGGCGCAGTCTTGGCCATTTCTTCTAAAACAGATGCTGCAATGGCATCGGTAGTAGCCAAATCTTCCGGCTTGCCCGAGGCACATACCCAACGGAACGGCCCAAAACCATAATCAAAGCACATAGGCCCCATAATATCCTGCACATAGCTGGCATATTTAAAGTCGATACCATTTGGTGCCATAATATCGGCACCTGCGCGCGATGCTTCAAGCAAAAACGCATTTCCGTAATCAAAAAAGTACGTGCCTTTTGCCGTGTGTTTATTAATGGCATCTGCCTGCCTGCGCAGCGATGCATGTACCATATCTTTAAACACAATTGGGTCATCGGCCATTAATTTGTTCGACTCCTCCAGCGAAAGTCCTGCCGGATAATAGCCACCCGCCCACGGGTTGTGCAATGATGTCTGGTCGCTACCCAGATCTATGTATATATCTTCTGTATCAAATTTTTCCCAAACGTCTACCACGTTGCCTTGGTATGCAATACTTACCACCTCTTTATTGGCTTTAGCCAATGCCACACGGGCCACAAGCGCATCCAGGTCGGTTATTACCTCGTCTACCCACCCCTGGCTGTGACGTGTATTAACGGCTTTAGGATTAACCTCGGCACACACAGTAATACAACCTGCAATATTACCGGCTTTAGGCTGTGCGCCACTCATACCTCCTAATCCTGAAGTTACAAACAGCTTGCCTTCCAACCCTTCGCCATTTTTGGCAATCTTACGCCCGCCGTTAAGTACCGTTATAGTAGTACCGTGCACAATGCCCTGTGGGCCAATGTACATGTAGCTACCGGCAGTCATTTGCCCGTATTGCGATACACCCAGCGCATTGAATTTCTCCCAGTCATCGGGCTTGCTGTAGTTGGGTATTACCATGCCGTTAGTAACCACTACCCTGGGCGCCTCTGCATGCGACGGAAACAACCCCATGGGGTGTCCGCTGTACATAACAAGCGTTTGCTCATTGGTCATTTCGGCAAGGTATTTCATGGTAAGGCGGTACTGTGCCCAGTTGCTAAACACCGCACCATTGCCACCATAGGTAATAAGTTCATGTGGGTGCTGTGCCACGGCGTAATCAAGGTTGTTTTGTATCATTAGCATAATTGCCTTAGCCTGAGTGCTCTTACCCGGATATTCGTCTATAGGGCGGGCATACATTTTATAATCTGGGCGCAAACGGTACATATAAATACGCCCATAAGTTTCCAGCTCATGTGCAAATTCTTTTACCAACACTGCGTGATGCTCCGGCTCAAAATAGCGCAATGCATTGCGCAGCGCCAGCTTTTTCTCCTCAGCACTAAGTATTTCTTTACGCTTAGGCGCATGGTTTATAGCCGGGTCATAGGCCTGTGGTTTTGGTAAAACAGCCGGTATACCCTCAAGTATCTGTTGTTGAAATGTCATGTTTTATAAGTGTTCAGTATTCAGTAATCAGTATCAGGGCACCTACTGCCACCTGAACACTGATCACTGACCACTATTTTAAATTCCCTGTTCGTTTATCAAACCCATATGGGCAGTGGCGGCAGCCGCTTTTACAGCAATAACCGCGTTTTAAATGATAGGCTTCAGTAAAAACCTTGTAGCCTTCCGGCGAAAGGTAATAATCTTCGCCTTCTATTAATTTATTTCCAAAAAATTGCCCGCTCATATCAGCAAATTTAGCAACTTTACACATAATGATAGTAATTGCCTCAAAATATTTAGTTCCAAAGGGCTACACGGCCATAGCACTCTTCCCATTTGTTTTTATAAGAAATAAGAAACTGATGCTGCACCCTACCCTGCTTAACCACGAGCGCATTCATCTGCGCCAGCAGGCAGAATTGCTAATAATTCCCTTTTATCTTTGGTATGTTACCGAATATTTTATCCGCCTTATTATATATAAAAACAAAAGGCAGGCGTATCGCAACATCAGCTTTGAGCGCGAGGCTTACACTAATGAAAATAACCTGAATTATTTAAATAAAAGAAAATTATGGGCGCTTATAAAATACATTTAGGTCTTTTGAACAACGTTAACTGAACTGTAAAACAAAACTCCTATATAATTTAAGCACTATATTTACAGTGTTGCAAACCTGACTACTTTGAATTTAAAGACAACTTATACCATCTATGCTACTGCAGATAAACTGCCGCCTGAATGGAATGTATTAGCCAAAGAGAACATCTTTTTAAGCCGCGGCTACCTGCAGGTTTTACACACGGCTGTACCGGGTAATATGGAGTGCCATTTTATTGGCTTGTTTAAAAATGGTGCACTTTGCGGTATTGCCTTATCCCAATACATCAACCTACGCCGCATTAATACCTTTGTTGAAGAAAAAAAGCGCTTTAGCCTTAAAGACTATCTGTTTAAGAAGTTTTCATCGCACGTGCTTATCATTGGCAACAACATGCTTACCGGGCAAAATGCTTATAATATTGATGACACGATAACCGAGACAGAGGCACTAACGCTGCTTAAAAAAGCCCAGCAACAACTTAAGGCACACTACCGCAAAAAATGTATTTACATCAACCTGCTTAGCATAAAAGATTTTAATACCGCAGAGTTGCCCAATTTTAAAGCGGCCGGTTATAGCAACTATTTTAAGTTTAGTACCCAGCCCAATATGGTGTTTGATATCAGGCCACAATGGGCAACTATTGAAGATTACCTGGCCGACCTGAGTACCAAGTACCGCACACAATACAACCGTGCCCGGAAAAAAGCAGAAGGTATTGAAAAACGTAAGTTATCGGCAGAGGAAATTAAGAAGCATGACCAGTGCATACAACGGCTTTACCTTACCGTAGCAGGCAATGCATCGTTTAACACCTTTCATTTACCCGAAGGCCACTTTAAAGTATTTAAAGAAAATTTAGGCGATGATTTCCTGTTTTACGGTTATTTTTTAGAGGGTAACTTAATTGGTTTTAATACCCTGATAAAAAATGGTCCCGATATGGATACCTATTTTTTAGGATATGATGCTGCCCTGCAAAAAGAAAAAATGTTATATCTAAATATGTTATATGATATGGTGGCTTATGCCATTAAAAAGCAGTTCAGGCACATTATTTTTGCCCGAAGTGCCATGGAGATTAAAAGCTCTGTAGGTGCACGCGCCGAAGAAGTTTTCGGGATAATAAAGCACACCAACCCACTTATAAACTTATTTATGAGCAGGCTATTCGGTTACTTTGACCCACAAATAGAATGGAAAACACGCAGCCCCTATAAAAACTAAGGCACCGCCACACGCATTTGCTTGTGCAGTATTTTTACATCAAGGCGGTCTTCTTCGCCGCAAAACTCACCATCAATCTGGAAGCTCACAGGCATATTAGTAGTTATTATTGCCTGTTGTGTTGATATTATCTCAACATCTTCATTATTTTCTACCGGCATATTCCCGGCAAGTATCTTACCTATTAAAAATACATCAAGGCTTTTAAGTATTACAATTTCAAACTTACCATCATCCATAACACCACCCGGATTTATGGTAACGCCAGTGCCATATTTCTGAGTATTGGCTATTACCACCATACGTGCTTCTGCATCAATGGTTTTGCCATTGGCTACCACATTTACAAGAAAAGGCTCTTTTAGATCGGTTAGCGTACCAATGGCTTTTAGGGCATAGCCCAGCTTACCGCGAATGGTGCCTTCCTCATACCTTTTTATCAATTCAGCATTAGCGCCCAGGTCGCTCAGGTGTAGGCTGCGTTTTCCATTAATACACACCATGTCCATCTCCATATAGTTGCCTGTAAAAGCAATTTTAAGCACCTCTGCCAGATCTTTTGGCAACTCAAGGTCTACTGACAGTCCGTTAGCCGAACCCGCGGGCACAACGCCTATAATCACGTCATGGTGTTCTACGGCTTCGGCCGCCATTTTAATGGTACCGTCACCACCGGCTACAAGCAGTCGCTTTGGCTTGTGCTGTTCATATAACTTCCGTATATTATTTTCATCATCATTACCTGTGGTTTCATATTCAACAAGCTCAATACCTTCGGCAGCGGCAAACTCTTTTACCGCAGTTATCATCTCGCCTTTGTCTATACCACCAGAGATAGGGTTTATTACAAATAAAAACTTTTCAGAAGCCATTAACTATATTTTTGATTAAAAGTAGGTAAATTGGTAGATGTAACTTCTTATTAAATCTATAAATTTTCATGAAGCCAATTTTAAAACTTTACCGCGGCTATGCAAACGAGCAGGAACTCATTGTGTTTGGCCATGTATTCCGGCCCAATACCGCAGGAGAGTATGAGTTTGAAAAAAAACGCTTTAAAAACGCGCGCTCTATATTGCGCATGTACAGGATAAAAACCATAGCTAATGCCGATGTGTATCTGGAGCATAATGGCCTGAAAATTCATACAAAAGCCTTAGGTGACGGTTATTTTAAATTTTGCATACCATTAAAAGAAAAAACGGCTTTTGGCTGGGCCGATTATTATGTAAGCACGTTTTATGAAGGGGAAGAAATCCGCGAGAAGGGCACATACATTCATCCTTATGCAGGCAACCTTGGTTTTATAAGTGATATTGACGATACGTTTTTAGTATCGCATACGCGAAATTTTTTCAAGAAGATTTACATATTGCTGTTCCGCAATATAAACAGCCGCAAGATATTTAGTGATGTTGTACCCCACTACCAGGCGCTTAGCACTGCGGGCCGCAATAAAAAGGAAGAGCAAAATGCTTTTTTTTATGTATCCAGCAGCGAGTGGAACCTGTATAAGTTTATTGTAAAATTTACCGAAAAGCACGAGCTGCCCCGTGCGGTACTGCTCTTAAAGGATATTAAAACCAGCCTTATGGATTTTATGGTTACCGGCCGTGGCAACCATAGCCATAAATTTGATAAGATAAAACACATATTGGAGTTTTACCCGCACCTACAATATACACTAATGGGAGACGACTCTCAGCACGACCCATTTTTGTATGAAAATGTATGCAAGATTTTCCCGATAACGGTAAAGGCCGTATATATTAGGCAAACAGGGCACAATAAAAAAGAAAAAGCCCTGAGAGCCATAAAAAATATGGAAAGTATGGGCGTAGCCACATGTTATTTTAAAGACAGTAGCGAAGCTATTGAACACAGCAGGCGCATTGGCATTATACAGTAACTTTATGTTTGTTTTAAGGAAAGGCCATTTTATATTACGTACTTTTAATCTTACATAACAATAAAGTAACACTGAATATGAAAAGATTAGCAATGATTTCGGGCTTAGCCATGCTTATGCTGGTTTCCTGCAAAAACGAGAAAGAAACACCACCTGCAACGCCACCACCTGTAGAAGACCCTGCACCGGCACCTGCTCCTACTCCGCAGCCAAAAACGCAAAGCAGCTCTACTACAACTACCACCACAACAACTACCGAAGAGAAAAATCCTGACGGAACTTCGATAAGTATTGGCAACGGAGGCGTTAGCGTTAAGAGCAAAAATGGCGATAACGAAAACAATGTTATCATAAACAAAAAAACAACTGAAGTAAAAGTTGAGAAAAAGCAATAAAAAAAGCCCCTACCGGGGCTTTTAAAATTTTATGCATTTTCAAGTTCTTCCTGAACCTGCTCCCATTCGGCCATAAACTTCTCAAGGTCTTTCTTCTTATTTTCATAAGCCGAAAAGAATGAAGCATCGCCCATTAGCTTTTCAGGGTGGGCGGCAAGTGCACGGTCGTCTTTTTGTATCTCGCTTTCCAGCTGTTGTATCTGGCCTTCAATTTTACTTAGCTTGTTTTGCAGGGTTTTGTTTTTCTTCTGCTCTTCAAAAGACACCGGTTTTTTTACCTCTTTTACTTTTTCTTTTACATCGCGCTTTTCAACCTCACGCATGTTTTGCATGTTGCGCTGCTCTAAGTAAAAGTTAATATCGCCCAGGTACTCGCGTATCTTGTGGTTTTTAAACTCATATACAATGTTACTCATACCCTGTAGGAAATCCCTGTCATGAGATACCAGCAGTAATGTGCCTTCATATTTTTGAAGTGCGGCCTTAAGTACATTTTTAGACTTAATATCAAGGTGATTGGTAGGCTCATCCATTACAAGCACATTTATGGGTTGTAGTAACAGTTTACAAAGCGCAAGCCTGTTGCGCTCGCCACCACTAAGTACTTTAACTTTTTTCTCTACATCATCTCCCCTAAACAGGAATGAGCCCAGCATATCGCGCACACGGCTGCGGTTACCATCTGTAGCAGCATCTTCCATGGTTTGCAACAGTGTAATTTCGCCATCAAGATGCTCTGCCTGGTTTTGTGCAAAATAACCCAACTGTACATTATGACCCAGTTTAATGGTACCGGTATAATCTATTTCATTAACCAGCGCCTTCATAAAAGTAGACTTGCCCTGGCCATTCTGGCCTACAAAAGCAATTTTGCTACCACGCTCTATAAGCATGTCTATATTTTTAAGGATGAGCTTTTCGCCATATTTTTTAGTAACGTGGTCAGCCTCTACCACCACGCGGCCCGGCGACATACTAACCGGAAATGATATATTCATAACCGAGTTATCATCTTCATCTACTTCAATACGCTCTATTTTATCAAGCTTTTTAATCATCGACTGCGCCATAGAAGCCTTACTGGCTTTGGCACGGAATTTTTCGATCAGCTTCTCGGTATGCTCAATGCTTTTTTGCTGGTTTTTTTGCGTAGCCAGTTGCTTCTCGCGAATTTCTTCACGAAGGATTAAATATTCGCTGTAAGGCTTGGCAAAATCGTAAGCTTTT
>JAZKDS010000329.1:0-3648 GCA_040387455.1 Bacteroidota bacterium | reverse complement strand
CTACCTCATAAAAAAATCCCCACTAATTACTTAGCGGGGATTTTTCATTTATTGTTTAGGCATACATTTTTTGCCTTAGTTCTTTAACTTTTTCATCGTCAAGATAATCATCAAAGCTCATGTAGCGGTCTATAACGCCTTTAGGTGTAAGTTCAAGCACGCGGTTTGCAACGGTTTGTGCAAATTCGTGGTCATGCGTGGTAAACAGCACAGATCCTTTAAAGTTTTTAAGCGAGTTATTAAACGCGGTAATACTTTCAAGGTCAAGGTGATTGGTAGGCTCATCAAGCATCAGCACGTTAGCACGCATCATCATCATGCGGCTAAGCATACAGCGCACCTTTTCTCCACCAGATAGTACACGGCCGGTTTTAAGGGCTTCTTCACCACTAAAAATCATTTTGCCTAAAAAGCCACGCACATATACCTCGTCACGCTCTTCCTCCGTTTTAGCCCACTGGCGCAGCCAGTCAACTAATGTAAGGTCATTTTCAAAAAAGCTGTGGTTATCTGCCGGCAGGTAACTTTGTATTGTGGTAATACCCCAGTCAAAGCTACCGCTGTCAGCCTGTTGGTTACCGTTAAGTATCTCATAAAACGCCGATGTTGCACGGCTGTCTTTGCTAAATACCACAATTTTATCGCCTTTAGCCATATTAAGGTCTACGTTTTTAAACAGCAGTTCACCATCGGTGCTCGCGCTCAGATCCTTTACTGTCAAAATTTGGTCACCGGCCTCACGATCCTGGTCAAATATAATGGCAGGGTACCTGCGGCTTGACGGTTTAATATCGTCAACCTTAAGTTTTTCAAGCATTTTTTTACGGCTGGTAGCCTGCTTACTTTTAGCCACGTTAGCGCTAAAACGCATAATAAACTCCTGTAGCTCTTTCTTTTTCTCCTCTGCCTTCTTGTTTTGCTGCGCGCGCTGGCGTGCCGCTAACTGGCTCGATTCATACCAAAAAGTATAGGTACCGGAGTACTGGTTAATTTTACCAAAATCAATATCAGATATATGCGTGCACACAGCATCTAAAAAGTGCCTGTCGTGGCTTACTACAATAACGGTGTTATCATAGTTGGCTAAAAAGTTCTCCAGCCATGATATGGTTTCAAAGTCAAGGTCGTTGGTAGGCTCATCCATAATAAGTACATCGGGGTTGCCAAAAAGCGCCTGTGCCAATAGCACACGTACTTTAAGCTTACCGTCCATATCGCCCATAAGGGTGTAGTGGTACTCTTCACCTATGCCCAGGTTGCTAAGCATTGCAGCGGCATCGCTATCGGCATTCCAGCCATTCATTTCTTCAAAAACTATCTGTAACTCTCCTACCCTGTCGCCGTCTTTATCGCTAAAGTCGGGCTTAAGGTAAATTTCATCCATCTCTTTTTTAACAGAGTACAGCATTTTATTACCCATCATTACCGTTTCAAGCACGGTAAATTCATCAAATGTGTTGTGGTTTTGGCTCAGCACACTCATACGTTTGCCGGGTTCCAGGTGCACATGGCCTGATGTAGGGTCTATATCTCCTGCCAGTATTTTAAGAAAGGTAGACTTGCCCGCACCGTTTGCACCGATGATTCCGTAGCAGTTACCCTGTGTAAATGTGGTGTTTACCTCGTCAAATAAAATCCTTTTGCCGAATTGTACCGATAAATTTGAAACTGATAGCATTGAAAAAATTTTTGCAAAAATAAGAAATTAAATGCATTTTTAGGGGCTTAGAGGCTAATATGCGTATAATAGTTATTTTAACGGTACTTTAACAACATTAACACTTTATTACAGATATTTTTGCCAAGTACTGTTAATCACCTTGAATGTCTTACCTATATAAAACCTGTTTGCTGTTTTGCCTGCTGCTGTCGCTTGCGTCCTGCACTAAGGAAGAGGACTACACTGCTTACTTTGGCGGTGAAGTGATAAATCCAAGAACACCCTATGTTCTGTTTAGCCGTGGCAACCAGGTAATAGACACCATACCCTTAGATAAAAACAACCACTTTTTTGTAAAGTTCGATTCGCTTACACCGGGCATGTACAGCTTTAAGCACGCACCTGATTATCAATATGTTTATTTTGAAAAAAACGACAGCATTAACTTAACCGTTGATACAGATGATTTTGACAGGTCGATAGTTTTTAGTGGCCGTGGCGAGCGCAAAAACAATTTTATGATGGAGCAGTATATGCTTAACGAAAGCGACCGTCATAACTCTTACGAAATTTACAACTTTGACTTTAAGACCTTTACAAATAAAATAGATTCTGTTTACGCATCCCGAAAAGCCTTTTACCAAAAAAATAAGGCCGCTGTTAAATGGAGTGCCGGCTTTGATTATTATGCTAAATCACGCATGGATTTTAGCTACCTGGCCCGTAAAGAATATTACCCTTACATACACGCAAGGCGCACCGGCGAAGATATAAGCCCTTTATTGCCAAAAGATTACTACAGCTTTAGAAAGACCATAAACTTTAACGATCAAAAATTATCTTCTTTTACACCGTTTATGCGCTACCTGTCGGGCATGCTTAACAACATGGCCATTACCCGCAACTTTAAAAAAGAGGGCGGTTTACAGGAAAACTCATTACGCGACAACATTAGCAAACTGGATATTGCCGACTCCATTTTTACCAATCAAAAGGTTAAAAATGAAATACTTAACAATATTGCATTTAACTATTTGCTGGAAGACCAAAACATACTTAATAACCAGAAGTTCCTGGATCGTTACATGCAACTCTCTACCGATGATAGCGATGATAACGAGATAAGGAAGATTGGGGAGGCCATTAAAGAGCTAAAACCAGGCAGCAAACTACCCGATGTAAGCCTTGTAGATGCCGATAACAAACCTTACAACATAACTGAAGGCGTTGATAAAGAAACGGTTATATTCTTTTGGACAAGCTGTGCCAAGGCACATTTAGAAAACGTATACAACAGGGTGCAAAAACTTAAGCAAGACCACCCAAATGTAAATTTTATTGCCATAAATGTTGACAAACCCGCTGAATGGAAACGCGTTATGGCGGAAATGCCATTTGTGTCAGGCCAGCAGCTTAGGGCTCTTAACCAGCAGGAAATTAAAAACAAATGGGTGTTCACTAAAATTAACCGCACCATTATTTTAAATGCAGATGGCACCATTAAAAATGCATTTACAGATTTGCTTGATTTAAAATTTTCTGAAAACCTGTAATATCTCCGGTAAAATATTTGATGTAAAAAGCGCTTAATATTTCACTTTCAGAATTCGTTTTCAGTTATCAATTCACTTTTTTTATTCAAATTTTTAATGTTAATAAATTTCAGTTTTTTTAATTGGTCCTGATTTCATTTTTCAGGTAAAAATTATCGAAATTTATATGCCGGTAAAAAATATCCTAAATCTATAATTGCCGGTAACTAATTTAGTTTTACACTTATGAAACTAACCGAAGACCAGCTACAGCAACTTGCCGCAAACCTGCGCTGCCCCGATGGCGATGATGCCCAAAAAGTAGGCCAGATGATGCAGGCCACAAACGGCAACCTTATAAGTAAAACCTTTGATGCTCTCAACCTGCAACCCGGCGATAACCTGCTCGAAATAGGCCCCGGTAACGGCAGCCATGTGCACCGCCTTCCCTCAGAT
>JAZKDS010000328.1:0-4373 GCA_040387455.1 Bacteroidota bacterium | reverse complement strand
TCCATTTACTGGATATATGCCCTTCGGGTATTTTAGAATCTAACTTCATGGTATGTGATGCTGATTATTTTAGTATAAAGTGAATGTAAACCGGAATGATGGCAAACAATAGCGGAACTACTATTGCGAAACCATAGCCGAAATTCCTGATAAGGCCATTGTACTTAGGGTTATTTGCCCCAAGCGACTGGAATGCGCTGCCAAAACCGTGAAACAGGTGGAAGCCAAGCACTATCATAGAAATTACATAGAGTATGGTGGCTATAAGGCCCATGTTGTTTTCTTTGTTTTTAAAGAACTCAACCGTAATTTTATAAAGATCTTTGTAGCCTTCTTTTATTTTTACATTAGCCTGTGCGTTGTAAAAAGAAGTCCTGTCTTTTATAATAATGCCACCCTGGTCTACCTGTGCTTTAGGTATGTAACCACCATCTGTAGTTACATAAAGTTCTTCAGACTGGCCTTGTACGTTAACTGTTATGGTTTGCAACGGCATTTTTTCGTCAAAATGCATCCTTGCCCAAAAGCTTACCATATGCGTTACAATAAACACTAAAATTACAGTGCCTAAAACAGCCATGTTGCGGCTTGCCCAAATGGTGTTTTTTTGCGGCTTGTTCATTACATAAGCCACAGGGCGTGCCTTTTTGTTTTGTACTGTAAGCAGGATACCGTCTACTGCGTGAAATACGATAGAGATGTACGTTAGGTAAGAAAGAATTTTTACTGCCGGGTTAGTTGTCATAAACAGCGCATACTGGTTAAAGTGTAGTGCTGCAAATTCTCCCGAAGAAAGTAGTTGCAAGTTGCCCAGTAAGTGCCCTGTAAGGAACAGGCAGAGAAATAAACCTGTTAAAGCCATCCAGTATTTTTTAGCCAGGGACGACTTCAAAAGTGCAGATTTTGCCATAATGTTTGATTAAAAAGATAAAGTTTTTAAAAAATCAAACAAATTTAAGGCTAAATCACATTAGCCACAACCCTTAACGTGTAATTTATAATGAATTTAAAGTGGGTGTTTTTTGAAGGATTATCAGTAAAAAAATGTATTATATGTTTTTTTAACCTATTTTTTTCTAAAAAAATGCAATAGATTTGACAATCTACAATTCAAAAATTTATTTCAGCACCATACTAAAACGGTGTAGCACAGCCAATATGGTCGTGTTTAAGGGGTATAAACGCCATTTACCAGTTGATGCGTTCCCACATTTCGCCATCAAAGGTTACATACTTTAAAATGCCATATTGGGTATCCCAATAGAGCACCTGTGGCTGGCTGCCCTTGCCATGTGTAGCAGTAAGGCGGTAGGCATTTGTAAACGTTTTGCCCGATATTGATAACTGAGTATCTCTTTTTTGGATGGTATCGCGCAGTGTAAAAATCGTATTAAGGTAATTCAGGCTGTTATTACCTTTACTCCTCGCAAACTCATAAAACATGTAATCTTCATATTTTACGTAGGTGTCTGTAAGGTTTTTGTTATGATATTTCATCCGGGCCACCTGCGGAAGGGTGCCGGGGTGCAGCCAGGGGTCAAAGTCAAAAAACACCTGTTTTCTAAGAATAACCGTAGTGTCTTTTTGCTGTGTGCGCAGGCTCTGGAAAACAAGCACGTCTTTTTTATTGTATACATTAAACCACGCCAGTTGTTGTTTTGTAAAGCGTACGGTTTTACAGGATAAAAGGCTAAAAGCTGTTAGCAACAGAAGGAGAGTTACTTTTTTCATGCGTTGGTTTTTAGTACTAACGCGTTTTTGTCATGTCTTCGTCTACAACAATAATAAAATCTGCTTTATTAAGGTGCTCAGCCTCAAGTTTATCCAAATCTTTTTGAGAAACCGCTGCAATGGTAATAATCTTAATTTCAGGCTTTAGCTTTTTAAGGTACCAGTTAATACCCTCATAATTATCTGAATGATAGGTGCCGTTATAATGGACAAACACACTGCCGGCCACTAAATTTTGTGCTATAAAATAACCCATGGTAGCATCTTTAACCGCTTGTGCTTTGGGCAGGTTGTCTCCGCCATGGACACCGCTCATTTCCAGCATTTTTACATAGCCGGGCAGGGTAGCATCATAAGCAATGGGAAGTGGGGCAATCCAGGCTTTTTCTTCGAAAGTAAGGGTGTTAAGCGCCTCAAATCCATTCTTGTACACCAAACTTGCATAACGCCGAGGGATATTAGCCGCCACAAATTTTATCTTATTTTCTTTCGCAAAATCTACCAGGGGTTTATAATCACCTTTATAATTGGGCCAAAGGCGTGCCAAGGTATCAAAGGCTTTTTGGTCAATAGTACCGGCCAAGTACTGGTTTAGCTGGGTCTGGTTGTCGGCCTCAATCATTTCGGCGCCCATTACAATTGGCTTTTTCGCGGCTATATCTTTTGTTAGCTCCAGTTGCAGCCAGTGGATAAGAGAATTGTCGTGCTCTTCGCCAAACAGCACAACATCCGTGTCAGTTGTGGCTTTAAGCAGTTTTTTATAGGTGGTTTTTTTACCTTCTTTAGTAAACAACTGGTAACCCTGCTTGTCTTGTGCAGTGGCGGTTATGGTTATGAGTAGCGCGGCTAAAAAAGTGTATAGTTTCATGGGTTATTTATAATCAGTATGAATAAAGGTGCTAAAGTAAGAATTGTTTATTAAGCGTCACACAAAAACTGCTTAAAGCCAATCAATTTTACAAAATTTGTATAGCTTTATAACAACATAAACAAATCTGTCCGTACCGCCAATAACCATTAAATAATGATAAAAAGAACCGATTTAAACCTAATTATACTGTGCTATGTGACCCTTATGTCTTTAGCTTCCTGCAAGGACAATAAGAATGAAATTGTTAGTCCGGGGATGGAAAAAAAGCCAAAAACCTGTATAGAAATGGCTGAAGAGATTGTACTAACCTCACCTCTTTATCGTAAAGAAACTGAGGGGCTTTCTAAAGCTGTTGAAAAAAATGGCGGCTCATCATTCGGGATAATGGTGGAGGGTAGCCCAAATCCTGAAATTGATGGTGCAACCAATTATTCTGCCACATATGATTTTAACTTACATGAGTCATACCCAGATCATACTACTGTAATAGACAGATTTACCTTTGACCCCGTTAAAAAGCAACTCTACAAATATGAGGTTGCCAATGACACATTGGTAGAAATTGATTTTGACAGAAATTTGCTTGTAGAATTCAAGGAGCTATGCAAATGACACCATTTTACTACGAATTTTAAAATTTATTTGGTTTCCCGCTCATCACCGATAATGCATCGCGCATATTTTTGCGAATCCTGTAATTTGTACAAATTTGTGTAAGGTGTGATCTGAAAAAGAGCCTGAAACCTTTAAATTTGCGTTTCTTCAATAACTATTTACACAATGAATACCGGAATAGACGCTATTGCTTTTGATATTGCAAAACTGCACCTGCCTATAAAAACACTTGCCGAAGCACGTAATATTGAGCCCGAAAAGCTTGAAAAAGGCCTGGGCCTGCTCAAGATGACCCTGCCCGATGTGCACCAGGATGCAGTGGTTTTTGCGGCTAATGCCCTGACACGCCTTATTGAAGACAACAGCCTGAACCCGGCCGAAATTGCCCGTATTTATGTGGGTACAGAGAGTGGTATAGATAATTCTAAACCCATAGGTTCGTTTCTTGTAGCCCTTATGGATCAAAAGTTTGGGCATGATGCGTTTCTTCACGTAGATACGGTAGATTTTACGTTTGCCTGCATAGGCGCGGTAGATGCGCTGCACAACTGTATTGACTTTGTGCGCCTTAACCCAAACCAGAAAGCCATTGTTATTGCCACCGATATTGCCAAGTATGACCTGGAATCGACCGGCGAATATACCCAGGGCGCCGGTGCGGTTGCTATGCTGGTGAGCGCTAACCCGCGCATTATTGCCTTTGAAAACCACTGGGCAGTGAGCACTAAAGGAGTGTTTGACTTCTTTAAGCCCTACCGCACACTTGCAAAAAAAGACATCCTGAATATTGAAGCCAACGAACCGTGGTTTGGCAACCTGGAGGCACATATAGAGATACATAAAGACCAACCCGTGTTTGACGGCCAGTACAGCAACACGGTATATACTGATCGTACCCGCGAGGCCTATCATACGTTTAAAAAACTAACTCACACCGCCACATCGTTATACAACACCTGGGAAAGTATTGTAATGCACCTTCCGTATGCTTTTCAGGGTCGCAGGATGTTTGCCGAACTTTTTGCGCTTGATGCAGAAAACCCGCTGCTAACCGGCACCGAAGAAGACTACCAAACCCGCCTGCGCGATATAAGCAAGGGTGATGATTATAAAGCATTTGTAAATCAAAAACTGCAGCCTGCCGAGCCTGCCTCAT
>JAZKDS010000327.1:0-2821 GCA_040387455.1 Bacteroidota bacterium | reverse complement strand
TATCCCGCTCGGCAGGTATAAAATCTGCATGCACGCCTTTATGCGCCAGGTATAGCATAAATGGTTTGTTTTTTTGGCGATGACTTAAAAAGGCAAGCGCGTAATCTGTTAATTCATCGGTGATGTAGCCTTTTTGTGCTACGTGTTTTCCGTTAACGTTAAGTCCGTTTTTTTCTGGCAGATATGATCCCTGGCCCTTAAATGATACCCAATAATTAAACCCACGCTTAGGTTCATCGCCATCATTACCGGCATGCCATTTACCTACCATAGCCGTTTGGTAGCCTACTTGCTGTAAATACTGCGGAAAAAATACCAAATTGGCCGGCACCGCGTGGTTATTGTCAATAACAGTGTGCTTGTGTGAATATAGCCCGGTTAAAATTGAGGCACGAGATGGCGAACACAATGAATTATTTACAAATGCATTGGGTAAGTAAGCCCCTTCGCGCGCCATGCGGTCAAGGTTGGGGGTTTGTATAAAATCCTGCGCTTTTAAAAAGCCCAACGCATCATACCGGTGATCATCTGCCAAAATAAAAACAATATTACGCGGTTTGCCCGTGCCTGTTTTAATTAGTTTTAACGAACCGCCGGGCTGACTTGTGGGCGCGTTTTGTGCATTTAGCTGCATCGTAATGCACGCCAGCAATAAAACCAGTGTAGTAAACTTGTTATTCATTTTTTAGGTTGTTTGGTTAGACTTATAATTCAGGTACATGTAGGTTGAAATAGCCTCAGGTAGTAGACAGCTACATTTACGAACCCTAAATTAGAAAAGAAATTTCAAATTAGAATGCGCCAGACTTGCGGTTAGGCGTTTTTTATAATTTGTTAACACTGCCATAACAACAATCAAGATAATACGGAATTAAAGAAGAAAATTTACAGTTGCTTGTAACAGCAGGTGTGCCATTACCAAAGGATCCCTACAGACTAAATAAATACCTCTTACAGCAGCTTATTATCTGTTAAATGCCTGCCAAAATGAAAAGTAAGCATGAGCTCATGCGTAGCGAAGCTGATACCGCTTACGGTAGCCGAGGCGGTACCGAAACGGTAACTGTAGCCAAAGGTAACCGGGCTAAAGTTTAACGTCATGATAGCGGCAGCCTCTTTATTGGTACGGTAATTACCGCCGATGCCTAACACATTTTTCAAATACAGTGTTGCCGAAAGATCAGCAATGGAAGGGATGCCCTGTGTATAGGTATATAAAAATGCCGGCTTGATCCGTATCTCGTCTTCGGGCTTGCCGGTAAGGAAAGCGCCCGAGAAATAGTAATGATTGCGGAAATAAGCATTGTTCTCTATCGAGCTGTTGCCCAGCGAACGAACGTTGAGCTCGGGTACTGATACGCCCAGGTAAAACTGTTTGGTATAATACATTACCGAAAAGCCAAGGTTAGGCCGCGTCTCCCGGAAGTCGGTACTAAAGGACGGATCGGTAGGAGCCAGCTGCGAGTAGTTAGCGATATAGCTGCGGAAACCCGCATCCAGTGATACAGCCAGGTAACCCTCGGGCGAGAGCTGGATGGATTTTGCAAAATAGGCGTTTACCTCGGTTTGGTGCTCTACGGCAAACTTATCATCCATCACCACCAAACCCGTGGCCGCGCCCATTTCTTCCAAAGGGATGGCGCCGGTTAATAAAAAGGTGGCCGGCGCGCCTTCTATACCCGTCCATTGTTTACGGTATATGCTGCTGATGGAGCTGTTGCGATCCAGCAGGGCATAGTTATGATTAACCGGGGTAAGGTTATTCATATACTGCGAATAGGTAAAATATTGCTGCGCGTTGCTGCCTTTGGGCAGCAGCAACACGCAGCATATGATGATAACCAGTTTTAATACTGCTTTTTTTAACATTCTTCTTGCTTAATTCTTCATGATCAGGTAACCGGTTTTACAGTTTTTCTGGCCATTGTAAGTATAGTCAATTAAAAAGAAGTAAGTGCCTTCGGGCTGCATGGCGCCGTTCAGGCTGGAGTGACCGTTAAATACTTTAGAACGGTTATCGTACCCTTTGGCTTCATACACTTTTGCACCGCTGCGGTTAATAATGGTTACGATATTGTCCGGGTAAGCGGTTATGCCTTCTATCTCAAAGTAATCACTGATGCCATCACCATTTGGCGACAGCGCCTGGTGCGGTGTAAGAGCATAAGCCAATACTGTTTCGGTTACCGGTTTGGTCGTCATCAAATCAGACTTGGCGGTAAGACTAAAGGCCTGTTTATCCATTGGCGGCACTGGTTTATTAATGGTAACATTATAGGCTTTTTCGGTAATGTTATCTTCGGCGGTTATCACTACAGTTAACAGGGTTGTGCTGCCTGATGTACTTAACGGGAAATAATTACCTACGTTACGTTCTACCACGGTGGTGCCTACCTTAATAGTAGCAGCATCGTCAGCCGAGCGTACCAGGAGTTTGATGCGGCTTGTGGCAGCGTTGCTCAGGTCTACCGTGTAGTTCTCTTCGTCAACCTTGGTTAGCTTGCCTTCGTTCACACTCAGCAGGGCCAGGTTGGCATTGGCAGATGGTTGATTATTAACAAGTAGGGTATAGTTTTTTTGCGTCACTCCATCTTCGGCGGTTATTACCACATTAAGCTGCGAAACAGGGGCATAAGGCTGTAGCGGAAAATAATTACCTACGTTGCGGCCTACTGTTATGCCTTGTACCTTTATAGTCGCGGCCGCATCTTCAGAGCGGACCAGGAGTTTGATCTTGTCTACAGACATTCCGGTTACTGTTAGTCGATAGAGATCCTCAGTTTGCTTAATCAGCTTTCCTTCGTTTACACTAAGCAGGGCC
>JAZKDS010000326.1:9190-9563 GCA_040387455.1 Bacteroidota bacterium | reverse complement strand
GGGCGCGGAATTGCCAAACACGCACTTGATTTTATTGCAGAACAGGCCAAAGTCCTTTCAATTAAAATCATCTATCTTGAAATTGAGCTGCACAACGATGCCGCTAAAAAACTGTACTTATCTAAGGGGTTTCTGGAACACAAGCGCGGTTTACTGAAGAAGGTAGTAAGTAAATAGAATGCGGATAACGCGGATTGAGCGGATTTTTTCACATTACTTTATTCACGTTTTGAGTGAAGCTAAAGGCCTTAAACTTCGTTGCGTTAAGCAAAATATAAGCTGAGGCGTTAAGATTGATTTGCTGTTTGAGCGAAGCGAGTTCAAATCGTTTAGCCGAAGGTTATATTCTGTAGCATAAGAAGTTAGAGCCTTG
>JAZKDS010000326.1:7573-9180 GCA_040387455.1 Bacteroidota bacterium | reverse complement strand
GCCAAAATCCCATTTTCTTAAAATTCCCTATCTTGCGGCGCAAACACAAAACTCCACTAATGAAACTACTACGCATACTCTTTTTATTTATAGCCCTGCCCGTTGCGGCGCAACAGGGCGGCATGTGGATACCATCGCTTTTAGATGGCATGAATGAAAAAGAAATGAAGCACCTGGGCATGAAAATGAGTGCCGACGACATTTATGATGTTAACCACTCCAGCCTTAAGGATGCCGTACCCCAGTTTAACGGCGGCTGTACCAGCGAGGTTATTTCTAACCAAGGGCTGCTACTAACCAACCACCACTGCGGTTTTGGCGAAATACAAAGCCACAGCACGGTAGAGCACGACTATCTTACAAACGGTTTCTGGGCCATGAGCCAGGCCGAAGAGCTGCCCAACCCCGGCGTTGTAGTAACGTTTATAGTGCGCATTGAAGATGTAACCACTAAGGTATTAGACGCTACACAAGGCATCGATGAAAAAGCACGCCAGCAAAAAATACAGGACAACATAGCAAGCCTAACCAAGTCACTGCCTAAAGAGGCCTGGCAGGAAAACATGATACGCACGTTTTATGAGGGCAACCAGTACATGCTGTTTGTAACTGAAACCTTTAAAGACATCCGTTTGGTAGGTGCGCCGCCATCATCAATAGGCAAATTTGGCAACGACACCGATAACTGGGTTTGGCCGCGCCACACCGGCGATTTTAGCCTGTTCCGCATTTATGCGGGCAAAGACAACCGCCCGGCAGAATACAGCAAGGATAACGTGCCGTATACGCCAAAACATTTCTTCCCGGTATCTATAAAAGGTGTTAAAGAAGATGATTTCACATTGGTTTTCGGTTACCCCGGCCGTACTACAGAGTACCTTCCGGCAGTTGCTGTAGCGCAACTGGTTAACGTACTTAACCCCGCCAAGATAGAGGTGCGCGATGCAGCCCTTAAAGTAGCCGACGGCTTTATGCGTAAAGACCAGGCAATAAAAATTCAATATGCTGCAAAATATGCCAGCATTGCCAACTACTGGAAAAAATGGATAGGCGAAATGCAGGGCCTTAAAAAAACCAATGCCGTTGCTAAAAAGCAAGCCTATGAAAAAGAGTTTGCCCAATGGGTACAAAAAGCAGGCAAGCAACAGGAATACGGTAATTTGTTAAGTGATTTCGAAACGCAATATAAAGCCATAGAGCCTTATGCCCTTGCACGTGACTATTTTAACGAGGTTGCACTGCGCAATACCGAATTATTAAGCATCGGCTACCGTTTGTACCAGCTTGAGCTGGCGTTTAAAAACAAAGGCGTGCAAGCATTTACCGACCGTAAGGCTAATGCACTTGAAGCACTTACAGAAACCTACAAAGATTATAACAAGAATGTAGACGAAAAGGTATTTGAGCAACTTATGGCACTATACCTAACTAAGTCGCCACAACAGTTTTTACCTGCCGGGCTTAAGGGCACCGACGCTAAAAAGCTTACACAGGATGTTTACAGTGAGTCTAAGCTTACTTCTTACGCCGGAGTGCAAAGCCTGCTTGAGGGCGATGCCAATGCCGTTATAGCAAAGCTTAACGCAGATCCGGGTTATAAGCTTATT
>JAZKDS010000326.1:5901-7563 GCA_040387455.1 Bacteroidota bacterium | reverse complement strand
AGAGCTATTAATTTTAATGGTGCAGACTGGGCTTTATTATTAAAAATAAACTATTTCACAACAATATTATGCCTAAAAAACAATTAATTGTCAAATATATTTTGATTTATTCTCAAGTAATAAAATTTTTAAAGATTTTGAAATTAGAGATTTTTTAAAAGCAAAAAATTTACCTTCATCATTGTTAAGTTCAATCTTATATTATAACTTTCAATACTCTCATTAAAATTGGAAAGCAAATCACTGCTTTGAAATTTATCATTGAAGCAAATGTTTCTCATAAGCTTATTAAAATCCTTACAGAAGCTTACGTAGCCAATGTAGCGCCTAAGTATGAAGAAATAAACCTAAAAATTACCGCACTGCAACGCACCTACATGAAGGCCATATTAGAGCTTAGCTCTAAAGACAGCCGTATTTTTCCGGATGCTAACAGCACATTGCGTGTAACGTATGGTAAAGTAAAAGGCTACGCACCAAAAGATGCCACTTATTACCAGCCGGTTACTTACCTTGATGGTGTAATGGAAAAATACATTCCCGGCGATTATGAGTTTGATGTGCCGCAAAAGCTAATAGACTTGTATAACAAAAAAGATTATGGCCAATATGGCGAAAACGGTAAAATGCCGGTTTGCTTTATAGGCACTAACCATACTACCGGTGGCAATAGCGGTAGCCCTGCCATAGATAAAAAAGGCAACCTGATAGGTCTTAATTTTGACCGTGTGTGGGAAGGCACCATGAGCGATATTTACTACGACCCCTCTATTTGCCGTAACATAATGGTAGATATGCGCTATGTTTTATTCATTATTGATAAATATGCAGGGGCTACTCATTTAATAAACGAAATGAAGCTTATAAAGTAAGCATCACCAGACAGCAAGAATACCCGTGTTTAGAAGTTATTGCATTATTAAACGAAAACTCACGCAATTGTGTTAAAAAACAAAACGTTTTCTACAAAAATATCAATTTCAGCTATAAATGCCCTGAAAAAAAATTTCGTTATAAATATTTTGTGATATCAAAAAATTTATATCTTTGCTCCGAATTAATAATTAACCTTTATAATTTAGTAAGATGAAAAAAGTTGTTTTAAGCCTAGCTTTCGTAGCTGTTGCTCTAGTTTCTTGTAAAAAAGATGGTGAAGCTACTACAGGTGCTGACTCTACAGGAGTTGACACTACTGTTGTTGTTCCAGCTACTCCAGCTGATACTGCTAAGCCAGCTGATACTGCTAAGCCAGTTGATACTGCTGCTCCAGTTGCTGCTCCAGCTCACTAAGAATCAATCTTTAGTAAAAGCATTAAAGAAGCTCCTACCAAGTAGGGGCTTTTTTTGTGCCCCTATTTTTCCTGAATTACTACATCATAAGGCACAGTATCTTTTTCTTATCTTAGCACCAACAACCTCTAAGCAAAGAACATGCATACCGGCAACCACTACAAGCTATCGGAATTTATCATTTGGACCCGAAGGGATATTTACTTCATATTTATTATTGCAACCGCCGTAACCCTACTGTATGACCTGGCTGGTTTTAAATGGATGGCACTTCCCTGGGTAGCCGTAGCCATTGTGGGCACCGCAGCCGCCTTTATAGTAGGTTTTAAAAACACAAACCTACAACTGCCTATGGGAAGCCCCCCAAATTTG
>JAZKDS010000326.1:4562-5891 GCA_040387455.1 Bacteroidota bacterium | reverse complement strand
AACAGCCGCACTGAGGCATCATGACGCAGGATTTTATAAAAAACAGCCCTGAGCTCACAAAGAGATTATATACCGCCATTGCGCCTGGATTACAGCCCTGCGCTACCAATTGCGCAAACCGGCCGCCTGGGAAAACCAGTTTAAGCACTACAATAAAGAATATCATACTTTTTTTAAAGTACCCGAATGGGAAAATTCTCTTGTAGAAGAATTGAACCTTACAGCACCAGAAGGTAAACGTTAAGCCACGCTGGGCGCACAAGCCCATATTTACCCCGTATGTGCATATAGAGCTTAAAGGCGGCCCTAACGATGTACCCATTACCGCTATGAGCCGCACCATAAAAATAGATCTTAGATAAATGCTTGACGAGAGCAACCTCCCCGAGCCATTACAACCGGTAAATAATATTTTGATGTAATTTCTTATTAAGAAACAACATTCTGTATTTCAACATGTTAAAATTTAAATCTATTATAATAAACAGGCTTTATATTTAGTTATAGCAACTGAAAAGATATAATGCCGTTGAGAGTTTACTTCCTAAAAATCGCACTGCTGATGGCTTTTGCCACGCCAGGCCTATGCCACGCACAGGCCGATAGTCTTATAATAGCACCCATAAAAAGGCACAGCTTTTTAACTCAGTCCATTATCCCAACCACATTAATTGGCGCCGGGATACTGATTAACCGTACCCGCTTTGAAAAAACAGTCAATAAGGAAACCGAAGGTCTGTTCCGCAAAGATTTTCATACTACGGCGGATGACTACATGCGTTATGCCCCTATTGCGGAAATGTACATTGCCGACCTTGCCGGAGTAAAAGCTAAAAACCATTGGTTTGACCAAACTAAAAACTTAGCAATATCAGTAGTTGTTACTGATTTTATAGTACACCAAATTAAAAAGGCAACACAAAAAACCCGCCCCAACGGTGCCGAACTGGCACACTCATTCCCATCTGCGCATAGCGCACTTGCATTTACAAATGCCACCGTATTATTTGAAGAGTTTAGGGATAGCAGCCCATTATTGGCTTACAGCGGTTATGGCTTTGCTACAGCCACCGGAACGCTGCGACTGCTTAACAATGCCCACTGGATGAGCGATGTGCTTATGGGAGCCGGCATTGGTATACTGGTTACCAAAGTGGTGTATTTGCTGGACCCCATTATCGCATGGAATCCATTTAAAAATAAAAGTGATATTGTTATACTGCCACAAATAGACAATCAAAGCTACGGACTGTATTTTTGCAAACGATTTTAGATTTAAAATAGCCTCGTTAAATTTAAAACAAGGGCATAAAAAAAGCCCTGACAAAT
>JAZKDS010000326.1:0-4552 GCA_040387455.1 Bacteroidota bacterium | reverse complement strand
AAATTGAAGACGGCGCTTACGGGCTTTATTTTAGCAAGAGGTTTTAGCTTAGCCAATTTTTAACTTGCCCCTGGCTTAAGCCAGGGGTAAATTAAAAAAGCCCCGACAAATAAATGTCGGGGCCATTAAGTCTTGTACTCAAGGCGGGACTTGAACCCGCACGGGCATTACTGCCCACTGGATTTTAAGTCCAGCGTGTCTACCAATTCCACCACTCAAGCTTAATTAGGTAGGATTTGAGCGAAAAACGGGATTCGAACCCGCGACCTCCACCTTGGCAAGGTGGCGCTCTACCAACTGAGCTATTTTCGCATTATATCAATTACCGCTATTTGGGTCATTATTACGGGTGCAAATGTAGGGGATATTTTTAATTTTGCAAGTGTTTTTGAAAAAAAATTTTACTAAAAAACATAACTTATTGATAACCTTTAGCTTAAAAATAAAACTTTTTTTAAGCCCTAGCATTACATCCTGCCATTAGCCATCTGCCAACTATTTTGATGCCTCTATAACCACCTTTCTGCGCACCTCATTACCCCCTTCGTCGGTTACGGTAATGTAATACGTGCCGCTTTTAGCCTTAATGGGCATTTCATGAAACGTTTGCGTCATGCCTAAATAGGTATCATTAAGATACCAAAACAGCTTGGCATTGGCCTGCGTATGTGCTGCTTTTACTATAAATGGCTGTACAACACCGTTAAAATCCTTAGTCAGGTATATTTTACCATCCTCACGCGGATAAATAAAATCAAGATAGGCACCGGTACCCTCACGGCAATCTTCTCTATACGGTGGTAGTGGTTTATAATTGATATGGCTGCTTTTATAATACCACTCCATTACAGGCGGCAACACAAACCAGCTTTGGGTAACCATATTATCTACACTCTCGCAATTGCTGTTTACACGATACTGCCCTGCAACATCAAGGTGTACCACTTTGTGGTAAGGGCATACCGTAGTTTTTTTTCCATTCAACGGAATCCATTGTTGCACCACCGGGCAGTGCTCACCGGCCAGATGGCCGCTCTGGGCACACACGTCAGCTTCTTCCAGGTCGTTATAAGGCGGTGCAAACCACGGCGTACGTGGCAGCAGGTTAAATACATCAAACAAAATAGGTGCTGCACTGCCCACCCCGGTTAACGAAGGCCTGCCCTCGCCCGAAGCATTGCCCACCCAAACCCCCACTACATAGCGGGAGCTGGTGCCAATGGCCCAGCCATCTCGACCACCAAAGCTGGTACCCGTTTTCCAGGCTATCTGCAAAGATGAGTCATAAAAGCGCCAGGCCTCATCACCCTCAGGGCGGTTAACTTCTTTCATAGCATTATAGGTAAGCCAAATAGAGCCTGCGCCTAACTGCGTTTTTTGATAGGATTCCGTTCCAAAGTCAGGCTTAACGGTACTGTTCCAGTTCAGCTCTGCAAACTCGCCGGTACGGTATTTGCCCTGGTTGGCGGTAAAATAATTAAGAGAGCCGGTGAGCCCGGCATAGGTGCGGCACAAATCCCACAGGTTGCTTTCAGCACCACCCAGTATAAGCGAGAGCCCATAATGATCTGGTTGTTTATTAATATCACGTAGCTTAAAATGCTTTAGCTGGTCATAAAACTTCCGGATACCATAATCCTTTAGCATGAGTACCGCCGGGATATTTAAAGACCGTGAGAGCGCCCTTTGCGCCGGGACGGCACCATCATAGGTCAAATCGTAGTTCTTGGGGCTGTAGCCCGCTATTTGCGTAGGAATGTCAGCTATAAGTGTATTGGGCAACAATTGGCCTTCATCGAGCATGCCGGCGAACAGTAGCGGCTTTAAAATACTGCCCGTACTGCGTGGTGCCGGAATAATATCTACATCTTTTTGGTGCGCCTTATCCGTTGGCGAATTACCCACGTATGCCACAATATTGCGGGTTTGCACATCAACTACCATAATGGCCAGGTTATGCACTTCCGTTTGACGGTATTCCTGGTAGTAACGTGCAGCAATCTGGTTTACACGTACCTGTATGCCGTTATTAACCGTGGTCTTTATGCGCTGCCCTTCTTTTGTCTTTGCTATATTTTGCAACAAGTGCGGTGCCGCCTGAGGCAGATCGTATGGGCGCTGCGGAAGACTCTCCTGCAACGCAAGCTCATAGGTGGTCTTATCAATTACCTTTTGATCAAACAGCTTTTTAAGTAGCCTGTCGCGCTTATCGCGAAGCTTTTGCTGGTTCTTACCGGGGTATATTAAACTTGGGGCATTAGGCAGTACGGCAAGTGTAGCACTCTCTGCCCACGAAAGCTGGTGCGGTTGTACGCCAAAGTAACGCCACGCCGCCATATCAAGCCCCACCACGTTACCACCAAACGGCGCATGCGCAGCATACAGGCCTAATATCTCGTCTTTGCTGTCGCGGAGCTCCAGGCGTGTGGCCAATATCATCTCAATAATTTTTTCGCCATAGCTGCGCCCTTCTTTACCCCTGCTCAGCCTTATAACCTGCTGCGTGAGGGTACTGCCCCCACGCACTACCCTGCCAGCACTATAGTTTTGCCTCATGGCATTAAAAATAGCCACAGGATTAAACCCAGGATGACTGTAAAAATGCTGGTCTTCAAAATACACAATGCATTGTTTAAACTTTTCGGGTACACTGTCCTGCGCCGGGAAACGCCACTGTCCGTCGCGGGCTATGCGTGCGCCCAGCAGGTCGCCCTCTTTGCTTTCTATAACAGTACTGTAAGGCTGGTCAAACAATTTTCGGGGCAGGCAAAAAGCATACCACACCAGCAGCACGGCCAGTATGGCCGACTTTATGCGGTTGCGTTTTATCCAGCCTATAAAGCGGCGCCAAAGCGCTATAAAAAAACCGGCTGTTTTTTGCAGTATCTGCCTAATTGTATTGCCCATGTAATATTAAAAATGCCTTTTATAGTGGTACTGTAAATGTAAAACGTTTTAAGACACAGAGTTTGTATGCAGCGCTATTTATCTGAATAAATAAAATCTAATACTTTGTTAAACTGGTTTAATGTACTGATTTATACCGGTATTTTTACACCTACATTCCACCAACTAATTAACTATGAAAAAATCCTTTGTTTGCGCAGTGCTGCTTGCACTTTTGCTTTCAGCCTGCAAAAAAGACAGCACAACGGCCACCGGCGGCGGTGACTCTACAACTATAACAACCACTAAAACTACCGAAACTGCTGAAAGGGAAGCGGTGGACGATCCTCCTTATGACCTTAATAAAATACCCGTAAGCGATAAAGATTTGGGGACCTTTCCTTACCTGGCACCACCGGAAAAGTATTTATACAATTACAATAAGGATATCAACCCGAAAGATATTAAAAATGTTGACACCGAATATTTTGCGGTAGATGGACAACTTATTGCGCAGGAAGGAAAATCTTACAAGATAAACATTGACAAACCCAGTTCGGACGAAACAAAATTCAGCAGCGATGAGGTGCTGAAACATTATAAAAATGTAATTGCGGCATTAGGCGGTGTACAGGTAAACGACACTGATATTGCCCAGGCCGAATATGACCGTGTAGGCAAAAAAGTACTTATTGATCAAGGCTATGGCTATACGCTTGATCCAAACCTGCTGGACCGTATTAAAACATTTGTTATTAGAACCAAAGATAAAACGGTATGGGTGCAGCTGTGCCTGCTGGATGAAGAAAGTGGAAGGATCACAATTTTAGAGCAGGCTGCAAAATAAACATTAATAAGCTTTTTTTTATAACCCTTTACAGATTAATCTATAAGGGGTTTTGTTTTTATAATATTTTGTTGTCCTGAAACAAAGAATTAAAATTTAAGACTAAATTTTTTGATGATGCCAAGCGCCGAATACCACAGGCATTTAACTACCGAAGCAAAGAAAAATGCCCTTTGTAAATTTTGCCATTTTGTCGCTTCGCTACAAACCAGTAATCTGTAGCAGGCAGCTGCTGGCCGCTAAATTTTCCGTTCCATCCTGCATCCCTCCCGTTAAAGGCACTAAGCAGCTTTCCGAACCTATCATACACCTCAATTAATGTATTTGGCTCCAGCCGGATGCCTTTAATTTGCCAGATGTCGTTAATTCCATCATCATTTGGCGTAAAGAATTTAGGATACATTAAAAGATAAATCTCCTCGCTATCGAACCCGCAGCCAAATGTATCTCGCACAAACACGGTATATGGCCCATAGCCAAGCCCGGTAAATAGTGGGCTGTCCTGGTAATTTATACCATCAACAGAATATTCATTTCCGGCGGGCAAGCCATCGGCAATAATTTCAACGCTGTTGCCACTATCAGACCAGTCGGAAATGACAACATCAATAATTTCAGGCCTAGCAGATAAGGTAACTGTAACGGTTTCTGAAGGACAGCTAACATTTCCCACAGCTAGAACGCCCGTTACACTATAATTGCCCGGTGCCGAAACCAAAATTGAGGTAGTGGTTACCCCGGTAGACCAAATAAAGCTGTCATAGCTGCCCTGTGCTGTAAGCCTTATATTATCTCCCTGGCATAGTACGTAATTATTCT
>JAZKDS010000325.1:0-3856 GCA_040387455.1 Bacteroidota bacterium | reverse complement strand
GAAGGAAATGTAACATCAGTACATTGCCAGCCTTACCATGTTATCAAAATACCAAAAACAACACTTCCTGTAGTTTTTGAAGCAGAATAAAAAAGCCCCTTCTGGGGCTTTTC
Organism: Bacteroidota bacterium; assembly: GCA_040387455.1. Classification (GTDB taxonomy): domain Bacteria; phylum Bacteroidota; class Bacteroidia; order Flavobacteriales; family Flavobacteriaceae; genus Flavobacterium. Next base: position 3,743 of record JAZKDS010000325.1, on the reverse strand, counting down.
TTTAGTTTATCCTGATGGTTATAGGTACTGTGTAGGCTGTTCTTACGGGCTGTCCTTTTACTTTGCCAGGTTTCCATTTGGTTTTCATAGACTGCAATACGCGTATGGCCTCTTTGCCTGCACCATACCCGGGGTCTTTTGTAACTTTGATGTTAGATAAAGTACCATCCTTTTCTACTACAAAAGCAATGGTTACTTTAAGCAGGCTTTGGCTGTCAATATCTGGTGTGCGAAATTTGTTACCTATCTCTTCACGAAATTTATTGATACCACCCGGATAAGCCGGTGCTTCATCTACAGCTAAATGTAAAGTATTATCGGTGCCGGTGTTTTCCGGGTTTTCGCCGGTGCCACCTACTACACCCGGCCCGTTACTGGTTATACTACCTTGTGTATTGCCAGGATTTGTTGTGTTAGAAGGGTTTGCATTTTGCAGATCATCCATATTAGGTGCCGGTATATCTATAGGCCTCGATGTAGCTACAGGTGCTGTAAATGCCACCGTAGGAGTAAGCGATGGCGCCGGTGCAGCAGGTTCAGGCGCTGTAGGTAGCGGTTTTTCAAGTTTTGGTTCTGGCTTTTCAGTTTTTGGAGCCAGCGGCACCTCATAAATTTTCATGGGTGTAATAGGCTTTATTACTTCAGGAATCCCTGCAGTAGGAGACTTATCTCCAAATTGGCTTACCATAAAAGGTATACCTACTGCCAGGCCCATTAATGCAATGCCCGAAAACAAAGCAATCATTGTGGTTTTAGAATCTTGTTTGCGTAGTTGGTAAGCGCCGTAGCTTTTGTTACGGCCTTCAAATACTAAGTCGATCCAGTCGTGGTCGAAAACGCTCATTTTTGACATAATGTGGTGATTTTAGGTTTGTAAAGGTTTATATTACTATAACGATATATTAGTTGCGCATAGTATAAATAAAACGATAAATTTTAGTCTTTACGCCTTAAAATCAGTCGGTTAAAAATGTTGTGTTTTTTGATGTGATTTGAAGCTTTTGTTGCCGAAACTGCCGCGAAAATATATTGAGAACCGTAAACGTTACTTTTTCTTTAAAACTTCAAGCAAAAGTTTCTTGGCGCGCAATATTTTTACCTTAACGTTGTTTAGGGGTTCGCTCAGCTGATCAGCTATTTCCTGATAGCTTAATTCCTGAAAATAACGTAGTTGAATTACTTCCTGGTACTGTGGTTTTATTTGCCTGATGCATTGCAGCAAACGAGAAAGGTTTTGCTCTTTAATAAGGTTGTCTTCGGCAGTGGGGGTACTGTCGGCCACGTTGTAAGCACGACGGTCTTCCTCATCGGTTATTTCAATAAATAACGATGAGCGCTTTTTGCGAAGTAAATCGATATGCACATTCTTTGCAATGGCAATAAGCCAGGTATTAAATGCATAATCAGGGTTGTAGGTGGCAATCCTGTCAAAAGCCTTGGCAAAGGTTTCTATAACAATATCCTCGGTGTCGGTTTCGTTTTGGGTGCGTTTTAGCATAAAGCCGTACACTTCATTCCAAAAAAAATCAAGCAGGAATGTAAATGCTACCTGGTCGCCGGTTTTGGCTTTTTCTATGTTTTGCTGTATGATGGTGGAGTTTATTTCCAATGCACCGGTTTTCTAAACAAGTTAGCTATATAAGCATATAGTAGCGTGAAGATAAGCATAATTTCCATAACCGGATACCAGTATACGGCATCTTTTTCATTAAGGCGCTTTGCGCTTTGGGCCAGGGTAAGCCAGGTAATAATGTAGCGCACAACTATAACCGGAACTAAAAACATCCAGTTGTATTGTAGAATAGCAAGCGCTATGGCAAGCACAAAAAACAGCAGTTGCAGTATGTAGAATGCTTTTAGCTGTAGTTTATCAAACGGTTTAAAGTAACGTGTTGTAAATAGTCTTTTACGCTTGTCTTTAACCCATTCTTTAAATGTTTTCTTGCTTTCGCGAAACGTAATGCTTTGAGGGGCATAACAAATTGTGGTATTTTTTTTTGTGGCGGCTTCGTTAATAAACAGGGCATCTTCGCCTACGCGTATTTTTATGTGGTTGATGTAGCCGTTACGGTTAAAGAACTCGTCTTTTTTATAGGCCAGGTTACGGCCGTTGCCGGTGTAAGGGCTGCCTATTTTTACCCATGAAAAATACTGGGTGGCTGCCATTAGGCCATCAAAACGTATAAGTTTATTAAGAAATGAGTTTTTCTTTTTTTCAAAAGCACTGTAGCCCAATACAATGGTTTTGCTTAATGTAAACTGAGATACTATGCTGGCTATCCATTGGTTAGATGCCGGCATACAGTTTATGTCTATAAATAGCAGGTAATCTTTGCTGGCGGCCTTTATGCCCAGGGTTAGTGCATATTTTTTATTGGCCCAAAAGGCCTCATTGTTTTCTACCTTAACCAGTTTAACGTTGTGGTACTGATTTTCAAATTCTTCCAGCAAGTCAATAGTTTCATCCCGTGAGGCATTATCTACCAGTACAATTTCAAAATCAGGATATTCCTGTGCGGCAAGGGCGGGAATAAGCCTTTGAGCTTCTTTAATATTGTTTTTTATACACACAATAACCGAAACCGGTATCTTTTTTGGGGTAATAGCCTGCGGCTTTGCAAACGAAAACTTGCCAAAAATGCCCAGATACCAGGCTATTTGGATAAGTGTTATTCCGGCAAAAACATAAAAAATAATGTTCAGCATATAGGCTTTTCAAATTTTGTGCAAAAGTAGGTAAAAAGTAGGCAGTGTTTAGTAAACAGTCTTTAGTTTTTAAACTGCACTAAACTTTATATATTAAATCACGTTTACTTCGGCTTCTATTTCGATGCCAAAAGTATCAAATACTGTTTTTTGAATATTCTTGGATAGGTCAAGCAATTCCTGCCCCGTAGCCTTGCCATAGTTTACAATAACCAGGGCCTGCCTGGCATGTACGCCCGCATCGCCAAAGCGTTTGCCTTTAAAGCCACATTGCTCTATAAGCCAGCCGGCAGGTACTTTAACCTCAGTATCATTCAGGGTATAGTGTGGCATTTGTGGGTGCAGCAGGTACAGCTTTTCAAACTGCTCTATGGTTATGATTGGGTTTTTAAAAAAACTGCCGCTGTTACCCAGTTCTTTAGGGTCGGGCAGCTTGCTTTGGCGGATGGCCGTTATAGCGTTGCCCACAGCTGCAATGGTAGGGATAGCAATGCCCTTAGCGGTAAGCTCTGCAGCAATATCGCCATAAGAAGTATTTATTTTATGGTCTTTTTTTGTTAATCTGAAGGTAACCGATGTTATAATGTAATGGCCCTTAAAAGCATTTTTAAATATGCTTTCGCGATACGCAAACTTACACTCATCGTTAGTAAACGTTTTCTGTTGCTGTGTGGCTATTTCAAGTGCTTCGCAGCTTACCACGGTGTCTTTAATCTCGGTGCCATAAGCGCCTATGTTCTGGATAGGGGTGGTGCCCACATTGCCCGGTATAAGCGAAAGATTTTCTATGCCACCATAGTTTTGATTAATACAGTGCTGTACAAACCCGTGCCAGTTTTCGCCGGCCATGGCCTTAATGTGTACGGTTGCATCATCCTGCCAAACTACCTCAATGCCTTTAATATCAACGTGTATTACAAGTGCTTCTATATTTTTGGTAAGCAGCATGTTGCTGCCGCCGCCAAGTATAAACAGTTTTTTGCCGTGGTTTTGCTGTATAACTTCGGTAAGTTCTTCAACGCTTTTTACAGATATAA
>JAZKDS010000324.1:0-6356 GCA_040387455.1 Bacteroidota bacterium | reverse complement strand
CACCAGCTTTGGCGATTTTATCTGGTATGAAAACCTGCGCCTTACTCCCTTAAAACTCTGTAACGCCTTAGCAATATCTGCACCTGCTACACCATAGGTTTTAGCCATGGCCAATGCCAGCATGGCATTGGTAAGGTTGTGCCTGCCCGGAAGCGCAAAACGCACATCCTTTACCGTTTCGGTTGGTGTAACAGCATCAAACACATACCAGCCGTCTTCAATCCTTATATTTTCTGCAGAAAACGATCCACTGCCTACCCCCACGGTAATTCCGGCAAGCGGAAGTTTTTCTGTAATAAACAAATGCTTTTTATCTTCTACCTTATCGGCAAACTCCCTAAAAGATGCCTCAATACTGGCCGTATCGCCATAAATATCTAAATGGTCGGCATCCATACTGGTAACACAGGCAATATCCGGGTGCAGGTGCAAAAATGAACGATCAAACTCATCCGCCTCTGCTACCGTAACGGTCTTGCCGCTACCAATCAGGTTGGTATTGTATCCTTCTACAATTCCGCCAAGGAACGCTGTAACATCTACCCCACTTTCATACAATATATGCCCCAAGATGCTGCTGGTTGTGGTTTTGCCATGTGTGCCTGCTACTGCAAAGCAAAATGTACCTTTTGTAATGATACCCAGCACTTCGGCACGTTTTTTAACCACAAAATCATTCTGAAGGAAGTAGTTCCACTCCAAGTGTTCTTTAGGCACTGCCGGGGTTACTACCACCAGTGTATTTTCTTTATCAAGATAGGGCAGGCCCATAAGCTCAACCTTATCTTCAAAATGTATGTTTATACCTTCTGCCTTAAGCTCATCGGTAAGGTAAGTAGGCGTTTTATCATAACCCGCTACATTTTTGCCTATAAATTTAAAATAGCGTGCCAGGGCACTCATGCCGATGCCGCCGATGCCAATAAAATAGACGTTATGTATTTTTTCTAATTCCACTTTTTAAGCTGCTTAGCTACTTAGTCGCTTAGCTGCTTAGCTCAGGGGCTAAGTAGCTAAGAAACTCAGAAGCTTATTTCAATAACTTCACTATCTCTTCAACTATATCCTGCGTGGCATTTACTTTTGCCAGCTTTTTTATATTTTCACTCAGCTTTTGTTGCTTTTCTTCGTTTGACAAAAGATCTTCAAACACAGGCTGAAACTGTGTATCAAGCTGAGGCTCCTTAAGCAACAGCGCACCGCCTTTATCTACAATGGCTTGTGCATTTTTTGTCTGGTGGTCTTCGGCCACGTTAGGCGATGGTATAAACACTACCGGCTTGCCCACTATGCACAGCTCTGACACTGATGATGCCCCACTGCGCGATATAACCACATCGGCTGCAGCATATACTAAATCCATCCTGTCTATAAACGACAGTACCTGAACACCATCTTTATCGCTATAATGCGTGTACTCTTCAAAATAAAATTTACCACACTGCCATATTACCTGCACGTTTTGTGCCTGCAACCATGTTAGCTCTTTTGCAATAAGCTGGTTAATGCGGCGTGAGCCAAGGCTGCCACCCAGTACCAGTAATGTTTTTTTTGCCGGGTCAAGGTTAAACTTTGCAATGGCCTCTGCCCTGTTACCTTGTGTGCCTATCAGGTCCTGACGTACCGGATTGCCTGTATGTACTATTTTTGAGGCCGGAAAAAACCGTTCAAGGTTATCATAAGCCACACATATTTTTTTAGCAAACTTAGACAGCCACTTGTTGGTTATGCCCGGATAAGAGTTTTGCTCCTGCACCACTACCGGAACACCCATGCCTGCCGCTGCCCTAAGCAAGGGCCCGCTGGCAAAACCACCGGTACCTATAACCACATCTGGCTTAAAGCTTTTTACAATCTTGCGCGACTTAAGCAGGCTGCTGGCCAGCTTAAGCGGAAACATAGCATTATCAATCGTTAGCCTGCGTTGTATCCCTGCAATCCATAAACCTTCAATCTTATAGCCTGCCTGCGGCACTTTTTGCATCTCCATCTTATCGCTGGCGCCCACAAACAGTATCTCGCAATCAGGAAAACGCTCTTTTAACCCATTAGCAATAGCTATAGCCGGGTAAATATGCCCACCTGTACCACCACCGCTTAATATGAATTTTTTTGAACCCATTTTATATAAAGTTGCAAAGCCGCTTAGTAAACAAAGTCACAAAGCATTTATGCCGGTCTGTTAATTTATTATCTGTCGTCTAACAGATTTTTGTCTAAAAATCTAATACTCTAACTTACTTACCCATTACCGCCCGCATAGGGTTGGCTGCATCTTCTATTGAGTACGCTGCCGGTTGTTCGGCTAAGCCTGCGGCCTCTGCTTCTTCCTTTTGCTTTTCGCGAATAATGTGCTCGTCTATCAGCTGTTGCAGTGCTGCTTCGCGGTCCTCTTTTTCCTGAAGTTCTGCTGCTATTTCTTCTTCTTTCTTAGTTACGCTAATGATGATGCCTATTGAAATACACGTCATCCAGATGGAACTACCACCACTACTTATAAGCGGCAGCGTTTGCCCTGTTGTAGGAAGCAGCTCTGTGGCTACCCCCATATTGATAAGCGCCTGAAATATTATAGGGAAACCCAGCCCCACAATAAGAAGCTTGCCAAAGAGCGATTTTGCTTTATGTGCCGTTACCAAGAACCTAAAAAACAATATCAGGTATAAAGACAACACCAGCAAACCACCCAGTAAACCATATTCTTCTACTATTATGGCAAAAATAAAATCTGACGATGACTGTGGCAAAAAGTTCTTTTGCACACTCTTGCCCGGCCCCACGCCATATATACCACCTGTAGCAATTGCTATTTTAGCTTTTTCTATCTGGTACTGCTCTTCACCGTCTTCTTCGTTATTAAAATAATTTTCAATACGGCTCATCCATGTATTTACCCTGTTAGGCATAGCTTTAGGAAATGCCAGGGCAAACAATATAAACAGTGTAAGCATGGTTACACCTATGCCCATTATTGCCCCAAGGAAACGTAGTGGATATCCGCCCACAAATACCAGCATGCTCACCATAGTAAAGATTAATGCAGCGGTACTAAAGTTAGCCGGTAATATAAGTGCCAGTATAATGAATACAGGAACCCACAACTCAAAGAACGATGCCTTAAATGTTACCGGTTTGCCTTCTATCTTTGCCAGGTAGCGCGCCACATAAATCATGAGTACTATTGATGCCAGTGATGATGTTTGAAACGTTACCCCTATAAACGGCACTTTTATCCAGCGGCTGGCGTTTGCACCATCTATAACCGTACCCTGAAAAAAGGTGTACAGCAATAGCACTGCAACCACCGGCAATGCCAGCTGAGACAATGCCCTGTAATAATGATATGGTACTTTGTGCACCAGGTATATTAACCCAAAACCAATAAATATATGAACGAGGTGCTTAACCAAATACCCTATGGTAGAGCCCTTGCCTATTACATACACAAGGTTTGCACTTGCGCTGAAAACAGGCATAAAAGATATAAGGGCCAGTAGCATTACAAACGACCAGATTCCTTTGTCTCCTTTTAGGTTATTGATTAATTCTTTCATTTTCTTATTCTTTTGCCTTTACGACTTTCTACTTTTATAACCTGTTAAAGGTTTTGTACGGCAGCCTTAAACTGTTTGCCGCGCTCTTCATAATTTTCAAAAAGGTCAAAACTTGCACAGGCCGGGCTTAACAAAACCGTATCGCCTTTTTCAGCAAGTTTTTGGGCTATCTTAACAGCCTCTGTCATGCTGGTAGTTTCTACCATTACATCTACCACGTTGCCAAAGGCATCCATGATTTTTTTATTGTCTACACCCAGGCATACTATGGCTTTTACCTTTTCGCGCACTAGTTGCATAAGCTCATTATAGTCGTTACCCTTATCTACACCACCCACAATCCAAACGGTAGGTGTAACCATGCTTTCAAGCGCATAATAGGTACTGTTTGTATTGGTAGCTTTACTATCGTTAACATACTCAACGTTTTGTATTTTTAGTACTTTTTCAAGCCTGTGTTCTACACCCGAAAAATTAGAAAGACTTTCCCTTATGGTTTTCTTTCTTATGTTTTTAAGCTGTGCTACTGCAATGGCAGCCATAGCATTTTTAACATTGTGTTTTCCGTCAAGCGATAGTTCATTTATTGGCATGGTAAAGTCTCCTTTATTAAGTGTGCTTACTATTGTGTTGTTGTCTACATACAAACCCTTTTTATTGTTACCCGAAAGCGAGAAGGGTATTAACTGTGCTTTCGTTTTATTCTCTTTTAGCCAGTTTTTTATGGCTTCATCATCTGCATCGTATATCAGGTAATCTTGTTTTCCCTGATTCATTGTTATCCTGAATTTTGCCTGGATATACAACTCATACTCGTAGTTGTACCTGTCCAGATGATCCGGGCTTATATTTGTTATTACGGCAATATGCGGAGCATAATCAACAATGCCATCTAACTGAAAGCTGCTCAACTCGAGCACAAAACCTTCAACCTTATTTTCGGCCACCTGCCAGGCATAGCTTTTACCTATATTACCCGCCAGCCCCATGTTTAAACCACCTTGTTTTAATATGTGGTGCGTTAGCATGGTAGTGGTTGTCTTGCCGTTGCTGCCGGTTATACCTATTGTTTCTACATCGCTAAACGCTTTTGCAAATTCAATTTCAGAAATTACCGGAATACCTTTTTCAATGATCTTTTTAACTATTGGGCTTTTATCCGGTATACCGGGGCTTTTCATCACCACGTCGGCATTCAGTATCAGCTCCTCTGTATGTTTTTCTTCTTCCCAGGCCAACCTGTTAAGCGCCAACACTTCTTTATAATTGTTTTTTATCTTTCCAAAATCAGATATAAACACGTCATATCCTTTTTTCTTTCCGAGGATGGCAGTACCTACGCCACTCTCTCCGCCACCAAGTACTACCAGTCTTTTCATATACTACCTTAATTTTAATGATACAAGGCTAAATATGGCAAGCAATATGGCTACAATCCAGAAACGGGCTACAATCTTACTTTCATGATATCCCTTTTTCTGATAATGGTGATGCAGCGGTGCCATCAAAAAAATACGTTTACCCTCTCCCAGTTTCTTCTTGGTATACTTAAAGTAGGTTACCTGAAGTACCACCGAAAAATTCTCGGCAAGGAAGATGCCACAGAGTACCGGTATAAGCAGTTCTTTGCGTACCGCAATGGCCAGTACCGCTATAATACCCCCTATGGTAAGGCTGCCCGTATCGCCCATAAAGACCGATGCCGGATAAGTATTGTACCACAAAAAGCCAATGAGCGAACCCACAAATGCCGCTATATACACCGTCATTTCACCTGAGTTAGGGATGTACATTATATTCAGGTAATTACTGAAGATTATGTTACCCGACACAAAGGCAAATATGCCCAGTGTGAGCACCGCTATTGCGGAGGTTCCTGCCGCCAGGCCATCTATACCATCGGTTAAGTTAGCCCCGTTTGATACTGCTGTTATGATGAATATAACAATGAATATAAACACGATACAAGCGGCTATATTTTTATAATCATCGCCTACAAATGATACCAGCTCGGCATAATCAAATTCATTATTTTTAAAGAACGGAATGGTTGTGGCAGTTGACTTTTCTTCTACCGGCGGCGCTGAAAACACTGTCGTTTCATTAAAAATATCAACCTTACCTGTATCTGTACGCACTGTAACAGACGGATGGAAGTATAGTATGTAGCCCACAAAAATGCCCAGCACTACCTGCCCTACCACTTTAAATTTACCCTTAAGGCCTTCTTTATCTTTTTTAAATATTTTTATATAATCATCTAAAAAACCTATAGCGCCCATCCATAAGGTGGTAACAATAAGCAGCATGATGTATATGTTATCAAGCTTTGCAAACAACAACACCGGTATAAGCGTACTAAAAATGATAATAAGCCCACCCATTGTAGGGGTACCTGCCTTTTGGCTTTGACCTTCAAGGCCCAGTTCGCGTACGGTTTCACCTATTTGCTGTCTCCTCAGGAAGTTAATGATACGTTTACCAAACACTGTTGAAATTAACAGCGACAGTATAACCGCCATACCCGACCTGAATGTGATGTACTGAAAAACACCGGCACCCGGCATATTCCAATGTTTATCTAAAAAATTAAATAAGTAATACAGCATATTGCGCTATTTGTTTAATTGGCCTAATAGTTCTTTCACGGTTTCCATATCATCAAAGTCATACTTTACACCTTTTATTTCCTGGTATGTTTCATGGCCTTTTCCGGCTATAAGTATAATATCATTAGGACGGGCCAGCTGGCAGGCAATTTTTATGGCCTGTTTGCGGTCTACCACTGCTACCGTTTTTTTA